>CACYBG010000221.1 GCA_902772605.1 uncultured Spirochaetaceae bacterium | reverse complement strand
ATTTAAAATTGATTTCCATGATGCATCATTGAACGGGGTTTTATGTTTTCATCCGATATGATATCCTTTCGTCATGATTGAAACCGTCGCAATTAGCCTGAATCAGGAAAACGAAGGCAATGAAGCCGCAACAAGAAGGGAAATCCTCAAAAAACTCTCGGAAAAGGGGATGAAAAACATTCCGGAAGATTCCGAATTCGTACTTGAAAAACGCTCGGTCGATGCAAGGCACGGAAAAATCAAGATAATGCTCCGATACAAGGTTTACATCGGTGAAAAACCCGGCTCCCGAGAATTCAAGCCGTCATGGAAAAATGTCTGTTCCGAAAAAAAAATCGTCATAGTCGGCTCCGGTCCGGCAGGTCTTTTCGGTGCGCTCAAGCTTTTGGAGCAGGGAATCAAGCCCATCGTAATCGAGAGGGGAAACACTGCAACACGCAGGAAAAGGGACATTGCGGAAATCAGTACGAAGGGAAAGGTTTCCAGGGACAGCAACTACTGTTTCGGAGAAGGCGGAGCGGGAACATTCAGCGACGGAAAACTCTACACCAGGAGCAACAAGAGGGGCGACATTCCACAGGTGCTCTCAATCTTCCATTATTTCGGAGCTGACGAAAGGATACTGAGCGATTCCCATCCGCACATAGGGACTGACAGGCTTCCGAAGATAATCGAAAACATGAGGAATAAAATCCTGGAACTTGGCGGCGAATTCCAATTCGGATTCAGGTGCGTCGACCTGCTGATTGAAACCGTTGAAGGCGAAAAATCCGTCTGCGGTATTCGTGCGGAAAACATTGAAAGCGGAGAAACCGTTGATTTTCCGGCCGATGCGGTAATGCTTGCAACAGGACATTCGGCACCCGACATCTACAGGATGATTGCACGCATTTCACCTGAGAGTCTTGAAGCAAAGACTTTCGCTGTCGGAGTGAGGGTCGAACATCCAAGACAGCTGATTGACATGATCCGCTATCATTCGGAAGATGCTGCAAAAAAACTAGGTGCGGCGGAATACAACATGGTCACCCAGCAGGACGGAAGGGGCGTATACACTTTCTGCATGTGTCCGGGAGGATTTGTGGTTCCAAGTGCATCAGGACCGGATGAAATCGTCGTAAACGGAATGTCGGCGGCAGGAAGGAATTCCGCATGGAGCAATGCAGCCGTAGTCGTCGAAACCAAGCCCGAAGACATCCCCGAAAGTTTCATGCATGAAGCCGATGAACTTGGATGCAGGGCACTCGCAGGACTTTTGTGGAGGTCACACCTGGAAAACCAGACCTACATCCACGGTGAGGGACAGAAAGCCCCAGCCCAGCGTCTCGTCGATTTCATAAGCGACAGGGAAAGCTCCACCCTTCCGAAATCATCATATGCACCCGGACTGGTATCGAGCAGGCTTGACCAATGGCTTCCACGGCAGATTTCATCACGACTTAAAAAGGCATTCCGCGACTTTGACCGAAAGATGAAGGGATACGTCAGTGAAGATGCATTGATGATTGCAAGCGAAACAAGGACATCAACCCCGGTAAGGATTTTGCGGGACAGGGAAAGCCTTGAATGCATGGGTCTCAAAAACCTTTTTGCGGCGGGAGAAGGTTCCGGCTATTCAGGTGGAATCGTAAGTTCTGCCATGGACGGAATCAAGATATGCGCAAAAATCTGCGGGATGAATCAGGACGTAAAGACCGAATGACTTTATGCCTCTGAAATTCTTCACGGATTTTTTTTTAGTTTTATAAGGTTTAAAAAAGTCGAAAGTTTCTGTACAATATAAGGAAGCAAAGGCATGAAATCCGAGTGCAACACCTTATTTGGACGCACCTCTCCGACTTTCCGTGTCGGGGTCGATTATTCAGGGAACCGTTGATTAATACACGAAACATTAATCAGCGGCTCCTTAGGGCACACTTTTACTTTCAGGAGATGACCATGAACGAACAGAATTCCAAATCCGTCCGCATTCCAGAAATTCCAGGCACGGTAACCCTACTCTACTGGCTGATTTATTCGGTCCCCACACTTTATGCCATCCTAATGGTGGGTTTCAACGGCGTTTTCAAGAATTGGAGCGAATACCTTTCTGCGCTGGGTTCAATCCCCATGCTGCTTTTTACGCTGGCAACAATCGTTACGCTCTTTTTCCTGAACCGCTACTTCACCAAAAAGATTTCCGACTATGACGGTTCCGATGAAAAATATCAGCATGCATCGAAGGCCTATACTGCACAGACATCATTCAACATACTGTTTCCGGTCATACTCGGCATGCTCTGTCCAATCTTCATGCATTTCGGTGCATCGTCAAAGGGAATCGAATACGGAACATGGAGATGCCTGTACTGCAACGTAAATGCGGCCTGTCTCGTCTCTCCGATAATCAGCAGCTTCTGGTTCAAACATTATTCAAAGTGGACATCTTTCCTGCCTTTCAAGGAATCAAAGGTCAGGTTCGGAATAGCGGTAAAAATCATGCTCCACATTTCGCTCATCATCTGGGGAATCTACGCAGGAGTCATGCTTTCTGTCGTAAACAACTATTATTCATCTGACGCAATCAACGCAACCCAGTACGCAACTCAATTCCTGAAGAAATGGGGTCCGCAGGCATTCGTCGGACTGATTCTTGCAACGGCAAACATGGGAATCATCGTCGGACAGATTACCCGAGAGCTCAGGAACGTCAACAGATTCACGCTCAGTCTTTCGGAAGGCGACTATACGGTTTCAGAGCTGAACAACACTTCAAGGGACGAAATCGGACTGCTCGTAAACCACGTAAACGGATTTTACGAAAGGACCAGAAAGCTTCTTTCCGGTGTCGATGATAACGTCAGGTCCACGGCAAAGGTTTCGGACGAACTTACGTCCAACATGAACACGGCGGATACGAGCATAAAGGAAATCATCGGCGACATTGATTCGGTGCAGAAGGAAGTCCAGAAGCAGAACGGAATAGTCGATTCCGCAAACGATGCGACGCATTCCATACTTTCAAGCATAAACGCACTCAACAAGAGCCTTAAGGTCCAGGGTGAAAGCGTACATGAAAGTTCCGCAGCAGTAAGGGAAATGGTTGCAAACATCCAGAGCGTTTCAAACATCCTCAAGAAAAACCAGGAACAGTCAAACCGCCTGAATTCAGCGACCCAGACGGGCCTTAAGAAAGTCGAGGAATCGGCACAGCTTTCCCAGAAGATTCTCGATGAAAGCTCAAAGCTGATTGAAGCATCGGCCGTAATCCAGAACATTGCGGCTCAGACCAACCTTCTGGCCATGAACGCGGCAATCGAAGCGGCACATGCAGGAGAAACCGGAAAGGGATTTTCAGTCGTTGCAGATGAAATCAGGAAACTGGCGGAACAGAGCAATTCTCAGGGAAAGGGAATATCGGAAAGCCTGAGCGCATTGAAGGAATCCATCGCAGGAGTTTCCGAAAGTTCACAGTCCGTCCAGAAACAGTTCAAGGAGATTTACACTCTTACGGAAGAAGTAAGCCGCCAGGAAAATTTCGTAATGGACGCAATGAACGAACAGTCGCAGGGAAGCCAGCAGATTCTTGAGGCAATCAAGAACATCGACGACTCGACTTCGGACGTAAATCAGATTGTAGCGAAAATGCTCAAGGGCGGAAAGGATGTGGTAATCCAGATGAATTTAATGGAAGAATCTGCATCAAACATCAGCAATTCGGTCAACATGATGAACGGAAGCACAAAGGGAATCCTTGATGCAGTACAGAACGTAAACCTTTCGTCCCAGAAAAACAACGATTCGGTCCACAGCCTGATTGGAGAGATGAACCGCTTCAAGCTGATTCAAAAACCTTAGTAAATGCAGTTAAATGCCATGAGGAAGCCAAGTGCAAACCCTATCAGAAGTTCCGGCACTTGACTTCCCCAGTTTCATTCAATTTTCAACTTTCAATTCTCAATTTTCCTTAGATTCGGTAAGTATGTTCTTTGCGGCAACCGTAACAGTCCTGTCGTAGCATGAGAACATTTCATCGGTACCTTCCGGAACAGTCTTTCGCGTGCACAGACTTACCAGCGGAACAATCACCATGGATGCAAGCATTGAGAATACGCCGGAATAAAGCGAGTTCTTGAATATGAACGAAAGGAATGCAGAGCCGGAAACATTCAGCCATCCAAGCGAAATGCAGAGCTGGATTATCATGAGCACGGTTCCGAATGCAAAGCTTACCGCAACGGATGCCTTGGTCGTCTTTTTCCAGTAAAGTCCGTAAAGGAAAGGTGCAAGGAATGAACCTGAAAGCGCACCCCACGAAATTCCCATCAGCTGAGCAATGAACGTAGCCTTTGATTTTGCCTGGAAGATTGCGATTGCAGCAGAAATGAAAATGAACACAGCAACGAAAAGCCTGAGCACGAACATGTTCGACTTTTCACCGGACTTTTTCTTCTTGAGACCGCCGATGAAATCCAGTGTCAGCGTGGAACTTGAGGTCAATACGAGAGATGAAAGAGTGGACATGGAAGCAGAAAGGACCAGAACCAGAACCACCGCAATTATTACGTCAGGAAGACCGGAAAGCATGGTCGGTACGATCGAGTCGAAACCTTCCTTTGAAACGACATCCTGAGTCGTAAACAGCCGTCCGAATCCGCCAAGGAAATAGCATCCTCCGGCAACAACGATTGCAAAGAAAGTCGAAATGACGGTACCGATTTTGATAGAACCTTCGCTTTTGATTGCATAGAATTTTCCGACCATCTGAGGAAGTCCCCATGTTCCAAGGGAAGTCAGAAGCACGACCACAAGCAGATACAGGGGATCGGGACCGAAGAACGATGCAAATCCGCCCGAAAGTTCACCTGATTCGATTTTTGAAAGCTCCACTATCGAACCCATGAATCCTCCGTGCTTTGAAAGGACCGCCGCAATGACAGCAACGATTCCGACAAGCATTATGATTCCCTGGATGAAATCGTTTATTGCAGTAGCCATGTATCCACCGACGATAACGTAAACTGCAGTCAGAACGGCCATCACTATTACGCAGATTGAATAGTCCACGTTGAACGCCATCCTGAAAAGCCTTGAAAGACCGTTGAAAAGGGATGCCGTATATGGAATCAGGAAGAAGAACGTTATTGCCGATGAAGCGACCTTAAGTCCCTTTGACGAATACCTCTGTCCGAAATATTCGGGCATGGTCTTTGAGCCGAGATGCTGGGTCATGATTCTGGTACGGCGACCCAATATGGCCCATGGAAGCAGGGAACCAATGAATGCATTTCCAAGTCCGATCCATGTTGATGCAAGACCGAAATTCCATCCGAACTGCCCCGCGTAACCGACGAAGATTATCGCAGAAAAATACGACGTTCCGTATGCAAATGCCGTAAGCCATGGACCGACCGTCCTTCCACCGAGCACGAATCCGTCAACGCTGTGACTGCTCTTCCTGCAGAGTATTCCGACGACTACGAACACTGCAAAAAAGACGACCAGCAGAACGATTTTTACCGCCATTTTTTTACCTCTATCAAATCTATTTTAAAAATTCTATTTAAGTATCCTGTCCAGAACCTTATCTTTCTGACGCCAGTTCTTATCGACCTTGACCTGCAAATCAAGCGAAACCCAATACGGGAAAATGTCACGGCAGACTTTCATGCTTTCCTTGCGGATTTCCTTAATCATCGAAGCGCCCTTACCGATTACGATTCCCTTCTGACTTTCGCGCTCCACATAGATTACGGCCCTTACGTCAAGACGGTTATCGCCCGCCATGTGCATGTCCTCGATTCCGACATAAAGCGCATGAGGAACTTCCTGCTCCAGACGGTTGATTGCCTGCTCCCTGATGATTTCGGAAATCCTGAATTCAACTTCCTGATCCGTGTAATATTCTTCCGGATAAAGGTGAGGTCCCTCGGGTGCAATGTCGCAGAGAGCCTTGAGGACTGCATTGACGTTCTGATCCGCCTTGGCACTGATTTCCACAATCCTTTCGGAAGGAAAATCCTTGAACCATTTGCCCAGGAAATCCATGACCGCCTGCCTGTCCGAATGTACGTCGTCAATCTTATTGATTGCAATCACAAGCTTGTCGGCATGATTTCTGGCCATGGATGCTATCATCTCCTCTTCTTCACCGCATTCCCTTGTGGAATCGATTATGTAAAGGATTGCATCGCTGTCCTCAATCTGGTCGGATGCGATTTTAGTAAGCTTAAGGTTCATCTTCTTGTCGCTGTTGTGAAGTCCCGGCGTATCGATGAAAACCAGCTGACCGTAAGACAGGTTTACGATTCCCCTGATTGCATTTCTGGTAGTCTGGGGCATCGCAGAAACAATGCTGATTTTTTCACCGCTGGCAGTATTGAGAAAAGTTGATTTTCCCGCAGAAGGACGCCCTATGATTGAAACGAGTGCAGATTTAGGTCCGACTTCAGGCAGCCCGTTTTCCAAAGATTCATTTACATTTGATTCATTACTCATGGCATATATTATAGAAAAAAAAATGCTTTTCTTCTATAGCTCACCGTTCGGGCAGTACGCCCCTCACTTTTTTTAATTGAAAATTGAGAATGGAGGATTGAAAGTTAATCATTTTATGCTCCATATTGCCACGCGGATTCGGAAAATCTAACGATTTTCCTGATTTTTAGCAGAAGTAACTTTGCATGAGTGATTTGTACAAAGTTTCTGCTTTTTCCAGAGATTGCTGTGTCTTGGCTTTCTGTGCGTCAACGGCTTGTACGAATTGGGAGAAATTGTTTTGTAATGACAATGGAGGGAGTGGGATTTTGATTTTTCTGATTTCAGAAAGATTAAGTGTTTTTTGTGCAATCCCTTTTACTCTTTCTTCTATTTGCTTTTGAGCGTCAGGAGATAAT
>CACYBG010000220.1 GCA_902772605.1 uncultured Spirochaetaceae bacterium | reverse complement strand
TCCTCGCACTTCCAGACGATGTCGCCCAAAAGATGGTCGTGGAATTTCGTCTCACCTTCAAGCGGAACCTTAAGGCGGATTACATAAGGACAGCCGGACTCAAGCTTTGCCTTTACCTCATCCTCTGTCAAAAGGCGGCAGTGGCGGTCGTATCCCGGAGGCATCTTGTTTTCGGTCTGGATTTTCCTGATTCTTTCAAGACGCTCTGAATCGCAGAAACAGTAGTAGGCCTCGCCCTTGTCAATCAGCTCCTGTGCATATTTCTTGTAGAGGTCGAACCTTTCGCTCTGGACGTAGGGACCGTATTCACCGCCGCGTTCTCCACCTTCGTCCCAGTCGATTCCCAGCCAGGACATCGTGTCGTAAAGGTTCCGCACATATTTTTCATCGTAGCGGGTACGGTCGGTATCTTCCAGACGCAGAATGAATTTTCCGCCCCTGGATTTTGCGAACAGATAGTTGAAAAGCGCGGTCCTGACTCCACCTATATGCTGAAGTCCCGTTGGTGACGGCGCGTATCTGACTCTAACTTCGTCGGACATTTTCTTCTCCCATAAAATCTTCTGTTAATTTTTTTCCATAAAAATATTCGTCCACAGATTATACAGATTTGACAGGCAAAACTCAACTACAGGAAATATGTTTTCATCATGCCCTTGCCCTTCACCTCAACGTCAACGCTTTCGCCGTAACCGAAAAGCTCCTTGGTCTGACGGTACGTCTCTTCGCTCACGTGGATTTTCATAGGTATTCCGGTACTTTCCATGCGGCTAGCAACGTTCACAGTATCGCCCCAGATGTCGTAGATGAACTTGCTCTTTCCGATTACGCCGGCGACCAAATCTCCGGAGTTGATTCCAATGCGAATCTGGATTCCAAGATCCGAAACCTCGTCAAACTCGCGGACATCATCAATAAGGCCACGCGCAAAACGGACCATCCTTTCCACACCGTTACTGTCACCGGATTCAGTAAGTCCAGTCGCAGCCATATATGCATCGCCTATGGTCTTGATTTTTTCAATTCCTTCCCTCTTTGCCCTCTCGTCGAATTTTGAAATCAGCCTGTTGAGCATGGTGACGACCTTTTCAGGAGTCATAACGCTGCTCATCTTCGTAAATCCGACTATGTCCGTAAAAAGAACGGTCGCGTTCGTGTACTTCTTGGCTATCGTCCTGTCAGGATGCTCGGTCAATTCCGTCGCAATCTCCTGGGGAAGAATGTTCAGAAGAAGGTTTTCAGCCTTTTCGTTTGCAATCTTGAGTTCCTGCGTTCTTTCGTCAACCTTCTTCTCCAGCTGCCTTTGGTAACGCTTCATCTGGTAAATCTTGTAGCGGATAATCGCAAAAATGCCCAGTCCCACCGAAAGAAACAGCACGATCCAGAACCAGACCTGCTGCCAGATGTGAGGAAGCTTGGTGATGTACACCGGGGCGGAAGGAAGGCTCTCCAATCCGTCGTTATTGAGTGCCATGACGGTAAAGGTATAGTTGTCCGGCTTTATGTTCGTATATGAGATTACCCTTGACGTTTCCCAGTCCGAATATTCGTCTTCGAATCCCTCCAGCCTGTATCTGAACTGAACCCTTTCCGGTGCAGTCGATGTAAGGCCCGTATATTTTATGCTGAGACGCTTTGCAGTTGCCGGGACTACAATCTTTTCTCCGTGGTAGTCGTAGCGGTCGTTGTCTATGGTGTATCCCTCAATCTCGATGCGCGGGATTTTCTGATTGCTGCCTGATTTTATGGGGTCGTAGATTGCAAAACCGTCGACAAGCGTAAACCAGATTCTTCCCTGGGAGTCCTTGAGCGAACATGAAGTTGACGTGACTCCACCGGTATTGAGTCCGTCCGATTTTCCATAGTTGTGTACAGCAAGCGTCCTTCTGGTTCCTGCGATGACATCGTTAATCTCGGACATCTTTGCAGAGAGGATTCCCTTGTTGGTCGTTATCCAGACCGTTCCCGTGTAATCGACCAGCGCCTGGAAAATGCTGTCCGTTCCAAATCCGTTGAGAGAATTGAAATTCACGATTTTTTCATCGGCAGGATTCAAAACCGAAAGACCGGTTCCCGTACAAATCCAGATGTTCCCGTCCTGACCGTATATCTTGAAAATCACGTTGCCTGAAAGACCGTTCACCGTGGTGTAATGCCTGACAATCTGTTCGTCCTTCAGCACATAGACTCCGCCACCGTTGGTTCCGACCCAAATCTGCCGGCTGTCATCCTCGTAAAGCCACATGATGTAGGTGTTTTCCATGTCAAGATGCTTAGAGATTGTGTCAAGGCTTCCGTCCCTGTGGATTACAGTAAGTCCCTGGGCAGTTCCAACATAGTAGTCG
>CACYBG010000219.1 GCA_902772605.1 uncultured Spirochaetaceae bacterium | reverse complement strand
GGGCGAAACAAGGGGTATTAAATCCGACTGCAATACCTTATGAGAACACCATACCCCGTTGCTCTGCGGCGGGGTTGGTGATTTCGCCCCTATTTGCAACGCAGTTTCGATCTAGGGGCGGGGTATGTAACACTTCGCTCGAATCAAACGTTTTTGTTCATCAGCTCCTTCAAATTTGACGGAAGAATTATATCCCTTTTTTTTGAAAGGGTATTTACATCTTCCAGAAACTCATATTTTTTCTTGGCACCGAATGAACTCCAGTTGGAATTTGCTTCGTCAATCATTCTGTAAAAGTGATAGTATTCAGGATAAAGAGTTCCGATTACATCTCCGTATTCGAAGTCAAAAAGTTTCAATCCTTCCTGATTGAATGCAATTGGTGCAGAAAACATGTTCGTATCGGTTTTTATCCATACGACTTTCATTTTAAAATCGTTTGAATGAAATGCACCTTCGGTTTTTATGCTGGGAATCCTTTCCTTGTATATTTCCTCAAGGTTTAGGAGTTCATAGTATTTATCAATCGAATTGATTTTCAGTGCGGAGTTCTTAACATAGTTCCAGAAATCATATATGTCATCTGCCGTTAAAGAAAAAATTCCAGGTATGAATTCAATATATCCGAAATTCAGCATTACGGAAAAAAGGTTCCGCTGTTCCGGATTGAAGTTTTCACTGTTTATAATAAGGCGTAAATCCAAATCTTTTTTTTCTATCGAGTAATCAGGAAATTCGTATCTTACGGTTTTTATCATTTGATGCCTCCGGATATTGATTTTGCATTAATCATTTTTCATGTTTCTGTATTTTTATGTATACGACCAAATCTTCAATTATAAATGCAAAGTAATCTGAATGATGCAGCTTTGTCTTTTCGTCGATTATAACTACAGAACTGTATTTTTTCAACGGCCGCATTTCTTCTGTATCCATAAGTCTGAGTATGTAGGTTGAATCCAAATCCAAATCATAAATTTCATTTTCTAAAATAATTTTTGTAAATTGCAATTTATCTGATGAAAATATTTCGTTTATCGGAATATTGAAAAAAGCATATGACTGTCTATTCAAATTAATTTTTTTGGACTCATATGAATTCAGATTGAGTGTTTTCTCTTCTTTGTTATAAACATTTTTTTCGACGGAAGCAGGTTTTATGAAATGCCTGTGTAAGCCATAACCAATAGCCCCGATGATTGCTGCAATCAGGATTGCAAAGAATATTTTCGAAAAAATGTTTTTGACTTTAATCGTCTCTTTTTTTTCGTCCTCATAGTTATGATTGTCGATAGAGGAGGGATTTCCTTTGTTTTCAAAAGCTTTTGCTTCGTTTTTCTCGATGCTTTCAATCATAATCCTATAAGATTCATTTTTCACGAATTTTGATTCTATGAATTCCCATGCAGTTTTTCGCATTGATTTATATGAGGTACCGGATTTGGAAATCCAAAATTCTTTTTTAAATGGATTTCCCTTTTTTATTGCAGGAAAAATTATCCTGTTGCATATTTCTTCTGCTGTTGAAGAATTGCCTGTTTGCCGTTTGATGTTTGTGCATATGATTTTTGCAAGCAGGGATTTTTGCGTCTCTTCGCTGCACAAATCGAAAAATTTGCAGTCAAGATTTCTTAATACGTGAAATTCATCGTTTAGGTTTGCTCTCGTAAGCATCCAGTTCGCCCACACGTCTGAAAAATATCTTGTATATAATACTTTCGGTTCTATCCTGAATTGAGAAATGTGGTCTTGAATAGCTTTTTTGCCGTCATCCGGATAAAGTGCATCCATTTTAAAATATATGTCGACGTTATTTGAAATCCTTGTTTTTTTAAGGAATTTCCTCAGGTTTTTCTTGTATCGTTTTGAAGCCTTGTCGTAATTGTTCAGATAATCCGTCAGTAATGGAAAATAGACTTTCTTGAAATCAATCCGCTTTTTGTTAAACAGGCGGAATGTTTTTTCAATCATCGTATATGGTGCGAGTTTAAAAGGAGAATACTCATAAATGGAAAATGTTCCCCTTCTTTTTTTTTCAAATATTTTCAAATCGGAAATATTCCATGCCAGAAGCTGGATGTAATGGCTGTTGAATCCATCGAATCTGCCCTTTAAATAATCAATAAAAATTTGATGCAGACGATTTTTTTCATCTTTCCTGAACTTTAATTTTTTCGTGTAGTCAATCCTGAAATTCTCCTTGATTGATGCATTGATTGAATTTATTTTCGTGTCGGTTTCATCTTTTACAAATGTTCCGGTTTTTGTCTGAGTCAAGAAATCATTAAGCGAATTGTCGATGCCTTCAAGGATTTTTATTGAGTCCATGATTTATTCTTCCTCATTTTGAAACTGCTTAACGATATTGTCGGAGTTTGTTTTTATCCTGAACTCAACTCGACGCGTAGCTTCCTTGTCGATTTCTCCATCGCCTTCAAGAAGTTTTCCATCTTTTCCAATCGGTTTTGAAAGAGAGTAGCCATTTGATACGATATGTTTTCTGACCCAATTTTTTTCTTCTTCTTTTTTTTGACGGTTTGTCTGTTGCGAGTAATCCGTATTTTCCAAGCAGTAAAGCAGAACGTTCTGTGTTCTTTCCTGGCTTAATTTGACTCCTGAAACATAATCGTGTTCGCTTCCTTCTCCACCTGAGTCTTCCCTGTCCGGTGCAGTAAATCCTTCGATTCGTATTTCCTCAATTTCATTTTTATATTTATCTTTTTCAAGAACCTTGATTAATTTTGGAAAAAATTCTTTCAACACGTTTTTATAGCCGGGCTTTAATTCTGCGCTGCGTGCATCAAATCCATCGTCGCTTGAAAAACGAATCGTTAATGTATCCGGATCAATTTTTGCACCCCATCTTTTCAAGTCCGATTCCATTTCTTTCTGTAAATCCAGAAAAAGTTCATGCTGCAATTCCTTGTATTTGTCGGCAATCGAATTTTTTTCCTGCAATGAAGCAATGTGTTTTTCCTCAAGGGAAATTTTTTCTTTGAGGGAAATTACGATTGAGATTGTGACCAAAATGAAAATGCAGCATAGTGCTGTCATCAAGTCGCTGATTGAAAGATCGAATCCTATTCCGTCTGCCGTGTTTCGATATTTTCTTGTTCGCATCGCTTAATTCCTCATTTTGAATTTTTTGAAGCCCTGTTGAGTTTTTCAACTTCTTCCCTGAGCGAATCTGTTGCGTCTGCAAATTTTGTGGAAACATCTTTTGTTGCTTCAGCAAAACCGTTAAGGTAATTCGTCAAGCTGTTTCCGATTATATCACCGTATGATTTCGTGTTTTCATTTATGCGTTCAAAAATCCTTGCTATCTGCTCGTCCATTCCCTTGAAGCCGGAAAGAAGCTCCTTGCTTTCCCTGTTTGTTTCCTGATATTCGTTCAAAACACCGGTAAATGTAGAAATCATTTCTTCGATTCTTTTTGATTGCGTTTCATAAACTTCTGTCAGAGATTCGTTGATTAAGGTCGTTTTTCCAAATGCCTGAGTTGATTCTGACAGTGCATTTTCCAACGCTTCCTGATTTGATGAAAGTCGTTCCACTGTCGATTGGATTGATTTGTCGATGTTGTTGAAATCCTCCGGCATGACTGAAAGTGTGTTCCTTATGTTTAGCATTTCTTTGCCGGCATCTTCAATCGTTTTTGCATATGCAGAAAATTTCGTATTGAGGTTTTCTTCTATCGTTTTTATAAGTACATCAACAGACTGTTGATTTTGCCGTCGGAAAATTTCATCGTTGTTGACGGCAGTTTCATACATTTTTTCCGCTGCCTCCTTCAGATGAATAGGTGCGTTCTGCAAATGTTTTTGACATTCCTGCAAAAGTCCTATTGAAGAATTCATCTCATCCTTAAGTTTGACGATTTCCTCCTTTATGATTTTTTCAATCGTCTTATCGAGGGTTGCCTTGACGGACTGTGTAACCTGGTCTCCAACCGTTGCTCCCATTTGATTTATGTTTGAAGCAATCTGCTCAAGTTTGTCCAGAACGATTCCCATTGTCTGAGGAAATGGAATCAGCATGTTGTTTTCATCCGTAACGGACATTGCATCAACTTCTGAAACGTAAAATTTTACATCCAGATAGTCGCACAATTCCTTGCTGTACTTATCAAGATGCTTGAACAATGGGTGAATGACCGTGAAATTTAAAAATATCGATGCGAAAACTCCAACAATTGAAGTGCCGAAAGCATTCCTCAATCCATTCAATAATTCCTGCACTCCATTCAAAAGTGTTTCCGAATCCGAAATGTTTATGCTGCTCAATCCTTTTGCAAAACCGATGAAAGTTCCCAAAATTCCCAGTCCTATGTATGTTCCCGGTATGATTTTTAAAAACGACTGCATTGGAAGTCTGTTTACGTCGTTCAAGAAAGTTTCGCTTCCAAAATACAGGTCTGCATTTGAACGGGTCTTTGAATATGTTGCGTTCTGTAAAAAAGATTCTTTATAGGCATTGCAGATTTCATTTATCGCCCGGTCGGAACTTGTCAAATCATCTTTTCTTCCGCGTGATTTTTTAAATTCCGAATGAAATTTCTTAAGATTAAAAATTTTTCGCTGCGAGATGCAGAAGCAACATATTACTCCGATTGAAAATAAAGTAAAAATAACGAAATAAAATGTATAAAATCCGTCGTTTCCATCTGGTTTTATGAAAATCAATGCGCAGATAAAAAGAGTGATGGTTATGAAAATCCTTATTGAAAAGGAAATTATTTCGCCTGCTTTTTTGAATGATTTTCCGTTTGATTTATTTTCCGTTGATTCTGTCATCTGTCGCCTCCGGTTTACATGCTTTGTTTTTTAATTTATTCATTTCTTTTGCTTGATTCCAAAAAAACTGAATTTCTTTTTTTTGTCGATAGATTTTTTAGTGTCGATAATTTCCGGAATGCCGTATAAATCAAGCATTTCTTTTTCTGTTGATTCATAACCCGGTATTTCCGATTCAGATTCCATCAGTCCTATGGAAACGGCATTTCTCACAAGCGTTAAATAAATGTTTGCAAATGAAAGAAAATCTTTTTGCCGTGCAAGATGTTCCAATGCTTTTGTCGCTGCCTTTATGAATGCAAATCTGTATTGAGAAATGTCTGGCTCAAGCAAAAGTTCGTTCATGACGTTTAAAATGAATTTTGTATATGAATGATTTCTGCTTGAAAGATAAGATTTAAATGTTTCGCTTTCTGAGTCCGAGGAAATCAGTTTTTCAATAAGTTGTTCATCGGATTTGTTTTTAACGGTAAAGTCAACGAAATCCCTTAAGTCTGCGTTATTTTCCATCAGTGAAACAAAATCTTTTTTTTCATTGTCCGATTTGGTCCTGTAGTTTTCATATCCGACGAACTCAGACTTTAAGGTATTTACGACTTCTTTTACAAGTTTGCTTTCATCCGACTTATGTTCAGCCTTTAAGCCTGCTATTTTGGCGGATAAGTTTCCTCGACCGATGTGCGAAAAATATGTTTCCAAATCTCCGGCAAGAATGCGCGTGGCTGCAAAACTTGGATTTTCCTCAAGCATTCTGACAATGCCTTCAACCGTAGATTCCTTTTTATAGCCCATGATGAACGCTACTGTATATTCAGATTCAAGACGTATGTTGCGTATCATCGTGAGTTGACGCCATTGATCGTTTGTTAAATCATATCTGTTTGTTGCGGTTCCCTTCAGGTAATAATAATATTCGCTTGAAATGGGAACGGTAAAAAAGAATTCGCCTTTTTTTTGGATTTCATCCTCTAAAAATTCAGTGAGGAAAAGATCAACATTGGAGACAAACAGTTTTTTTCCTGACATGAGGCGGCACATGTCTTCAAGAAGTTCATCGTCCGATTTTACATGTCCTTTATCCCATACCTTTGCATCGATTTCTGCCAGAGTCCTGTATTTTTTCAATAACTTTTTCTTTGCCCTGTCCGTATTCATGCATTCGATTTTCGGTTTTATCATTACATTTCGGATGAAAGTCTCTTCAAAGGTTTCGATTTTAAAATTCCTTTTTGCCTGAATTTTACTTATCCAATCGAAGAGTGCAGTTCGACCTTTTTTTGTATCTGAAATAAGG
>CACYBG010000218.1 GCA_902772605.1 uncultured Spirochaetaceae bacterium | reverse complement strand
GCAAGGGTCTGATTCCTTGATTTTGCAATTTCATTCAGGCGCAGGATTTTTTCACGGTTTTCCTCCACGTTCTTTTCCTTGAGGAACCTTCCGTCGGTTTTTATCCTGCTGTCTTCAGGAATGTCCTTTATGTATCTGTCGGTCAGAAGTCCCTGTGCCAAGGGAGAAAAACAGATTATTCCCTTTCCGAGGCTTGCAGAATTCGACTTGAGTCCGTTTTCTTCGATTGTTCTGGTGAATATGTTGTACCTGTTCTGATTGATTATGAAAGGGACATGAAGCTCCTTCAAAATGGATTCGGCTTTTGCAAGGGTCTGTCCGTCGTAGTTTGAAAGCCCCACGTAAAGTGCACGTCCGCTCCTGACAATCTGGGAAAGTGCCTCCATAGTTTCTTCAAGGGGAGTGTTCGGATCCATCCTGTGATGATAGAAAATGTCTACGTAATCAAGCCCCATCCTTTCAAGGCTCTGGTCCAATGATGCAATCAGATATTTCCTGCTGCCACCGTCGCCGTAGGGGCCGTTCCACATCGTGTATCCCGCTTTGGTGCTGATTATCATTTCGTCCCTGTACGGCTTGAAATATTCTTTCAGTATCCTTCCGAAATTCTTTTCGGCACTGCCAGGTTCAGGTCCGTAGTTGTTGGCCAAATCAAAGTGCGTGATTCCGTTGTCGAAAGCGGTGAAACACATCGCCTTCATGTTTTCAAAATTCCCGGTGTCCCCGAAATTGTGCCAGAGACCAAGCGAAACTTCCGGAAGCATGAGTCCGCTTTTTCCGCATTTCCTGAATTTCATCCTGTCATACCTTGTGTCGCTTGCAATGTACATGATAACTGTTCTCCTTAAAATTCATTTACGGTATCTTTCGACATTCATTTCCCGGTAGTATTTTGCCTTTGCTTCGTACATGAGCCTGTCCGATTCCAGAATAAGTTCGTCCAGCGTAAGCTCCGGGTGCTCCGTGGATGAAATCAGACCGTATGAAATGGAAAGCTTTTCGACGCTGTTTCCGTGCCATGCCTCAACGGTGTCGCTGAATACCTTTTCAAGCTGTTCCCTGTCGTTCGTCAGGTTTGATGCAATCACCACGAATTCGTCTCCGCCCGTCCTGTAGCACTCTCCGTATTTTCCGAATGTGCCCTGAATGCACGAGACCGCACCCATTATCAGTTCGTCTCCCGCCTTGTGACCCATGCTGTCGTTCGTTTTTTTCAGGTTGTTTATGTCGAACGTGATGACCGTTATCGGGAGCTGACTTTCCCTGAGCCTGTCGAGTTTGGCTTCATATTTCCTTCGGTTTCCCAATCCCGTCATCTGGTCGGTAGTCGAAAGGAACCTGTTGATTCTGTCGTTGTTGAATTTTGACGCCCTGATTGTCATTATGTAAATGCCCATTGCAATGCTCAGTGATCCGTAGACGCTGGAATTGACCAGGTTTGCAGTCAGGATTTTTCCGCTCTGAATGTTGACGGCCAGGCTTATGTAAGTGATTACGGCTGTGAGTATGACAATCGTAAGGCATAGGGGCATGAGGTAGAAGAGTCCCGGAAGAACCGTAAGTATTGCAATGAAGGATACCGTCGCCTGGTTCGGTGAAAGCACAAGCCCCATGTACATGCCGAAACCCAGAAGCACTGTTATGAAACTGTAAACGCAGACTGTAGTTACCACCGGATGTTTCTTTGAGAACAGCTGCACTGTGATGAAGAGGATCAGAAAGAAACAGAATGAAAATACGTACGAAGGGATGTTTGCACGGATGTCGTTTTTTGAAAAGGATGCATAGACGGTAATGCACAGGAAGGTGAGCATTGCAATCAGAGAAAATCCCTTAATGTTCGTTCCGTTGTTCTGGTTTATTTCATTGCGGATTTTTTCATGGGACTCCTTGTCCAATCCGGCATAGAGAAATAAATTAAGAATTCTTCGCAGCATTTAAAAATGATAACACCAATTACGGCATTTGACAAATGAAAATCCGCCGACATGAGCCTAAAAACCGTGAATTTAGGATTTTTTTATGATTTTTGGTCCTTGAAATCGGTTTTTCCGCCATGTTTTGTACTTTTAACCTTAAAAAAAGCCAAATCTTCCTAATAGTGAACATGTTTTGTTTCCGATATTTAGATTGGGATGTACCATAAATTTTTTGTGGCAGGGTGATTTTTCCCGTCCAGGGTAGCTGAATCGACCTTTCCACCGGTGCCCGACCTGCATTTTTGGAGTACGTTATGGCTAAGAAGAATGATTTTGACAGGATGTCTACGAAAAAGAAATCACGCAAGCTTTTCCTTGGAATGTTGTGTCCGCTGCTGACTGTGACCATAGTGGCGTGTGCGTTCTTTTACATCGTTACCGAAAAGGTATTGAACTATTATCTGGACGCCCAGCTTCAGGGGTCGGTTGAAAGCCTCAGCGCGAGCGTACTTGAAAGGATGAATCCCGTTACGGTCAACATCGAGGACTTTGCAAATTTTGCCGAGCTTACGGAGGATTCGGATGAAATCCTTACGGCCCTTGTCAACACGTTCAGGAAAAACCTTGAATACGCCTCCTGTTTCTATTATGTCACTACGACACCGCTTTCAAAGGGTGGACTTTTCATCCACAGTGAAGGGTGGGTTCCGCCTTCCAATTTCGACGTGAACAAACGCGAGTGGTATACCGGCGCAATAAAAAACGTGGGTCAGATATGTTTCTCAAATCCGTACATCGATGCAGACACCCAGGCCCTTGCAGTCACCATTTCAAAGAGCGTGTCCGATGCAAACGGAAAGGTAAAGGGAGTCGTTGCCTGCGACATCCTTTTGGACAGGCTTCTGGTTCTGCTCAGGAAAATCAACATATCTAAAAATTCAAAGATGGACCTGATAAACATCGACGGATATTACATGACCAACATCGATTCGTCAAAAATCATGAACGCCAGCTGGATTGAAGAGACGGATTACAAGGGCGACATGAAGGAATGGTTCAACGGAGAAAAAAAATCCGTAATCAATGGAAAAAAATTCTATGCCATCAGCAAGATTGGATATTCGCCGTGGTTCATAATCGTTGAGGGACCTAAGACCGATTTCTCGGGACAGCTTGCAAACATTGTCCTTATTTTCGAGATAATACTCGTACTGTTCAGCATATTCACCTCCGTAATGAACATCCGCACAATCAGAAAGATGAGGGAGGGGGAACAGAAGCTTGGAGCGGGACTTTTTGAAGAGACCCAGAATCTTGTCGTCTCAGCAAGGGAAAATGCCGCAACTGCCCAGGACCAGAGTGCCGCGGTAAAGGAAATCGTCGCGACCATGGAAGATTCGAACGCACTGTCCGAAAGCATCTCGTCAAAAATCAGGGACGTTTCAAAGGTGTCGGAAAAGACTTCGGCAGATGTTGCAAACGGCGTTTCTTCAATCGAACAGAACGTCGCCCAGCTTCATGCAATTTTCGATGCAAACCAGCAGACCATAGACGGAATGAAAGTCCT
>CACYBG010000217.1 GCA_902772605.1 uncultured Spirochaetaceae bacterium | reverse complement strand
GATTTTTCATTCGATTCGAGCAAGGTCATGAGGCTTGAACAGTTCAAGTCCCTGGTCAGCCAGATTGCAGAATTTTCCGAGGATGCGGTCGTCGGTCTTGGAGAGTGGGGGGAGCCACTGTGCATCGAAGGCATATCTGACTATGTTTCGACAGTCCTTTCCTATCCGGGACTTTCGGTGCTGATTGAAACCGACGGAATACTCGTTAAGCCTGAGACGGTCGACTGCATTGCCGCTGCGGTGAAGTCGGCTCCACCAAGGACGAACGGAAAGCCTCCCGTGACGTGGATAGTTTCCGTCGATGCCTTTACAGCCGAAAAATACGGTGCGCTTCATCCCAGGTTTGCAAGCGGTGAAAAGGGAGAGCAGGTCGTCGAGTGCAACATTGCATTTGCCAAGGCCGTCAATGCAGTTTCCATACTTGAAGGGCGTTTCGAGGGTGCAGTCTATCCCCAGATGCTCAGGATGAATGCAAATGAAGATGAACTGGAGGCTTTCTACCGCTTCTGGCATGACAGGAATTCTCCGTCGAAGGGAAAGGTCATAATACAGAAGTACGACCATTTCTGCGGACTTTTGAGCGATGAAAGGCCGGCCGATCTTTCTCCGCTGAAGAGGAATCCGTGCTGGCACCTGAAGAGGGACATGAACATCCTTTGGAACGGAGACGTGCCTCTCTGCAGGGAATGGATTCTGGACAGGTCGGTTGGAAATGTCTTTGAAATGAGTATAAGGAATGTCTGGGATAAGCTTGAAGGGCTTTCACAGGAAGATATAGACCGATGCCTTCACTGTCAGAAAGCTTCTTCGCCAGACCCGCTGATTGAAAAAAAATGTGGTGCCTGCGATGAATACTATACCTACAACTTTTAATCATCGCATCATAGACAGGACGGTGCTTGGAGGAGTTGAAACCGATTCAAAGATACTCATGCCCGTAACATGCCTTGTCCTGAACAGAAGCGGAAATTCATACAGGAATTTCGTTTTCGACAGGCTGATTCATCAGGGCTTTGAAAAGGTCATCTGGATTGAATCCAACATCGGAGGAAAGAATTCTTCGACTCAGCTCAAGGGGCGGAACATCGGGGAGCTTTCCATACTTTATCCGACCGTGAAATTCCTGGTTCCGAACGATACGAACGACTACGTTTCCATAGGAGACATGATAAACCTTGGCATGCAGGAAGCTTCGTCTCCCTACGTTCTGGTCCTTTTTGACGACATGTGCGCCGATTCGTTTCAGATTCCGATGTCAATCGTAAACCGCATGGTTGAAAACGGTGCGTTCTGCCTGTGTCCAAAGCTGATTACGTCAAATCAGTGCGTGCTGCCCGTAAAGTTTTCACCCAGGGAGGAGAAGGGCGTATTCGAGGTGGATTCTTCCATTACCATGGCAAGCGGAAACCGTACGTTCTATGCGGCTGACTGGGTCGGACTTTACAATCGGGACAAATTCATTCAGCTCGGCGGAATCGACTATACCATAACCACGGACTACTGGCAGAAGATGGACCTTTTTTTCAGGGCATGGCTTTGGGGTGAACGTTCCCTGCTGGACCTTTCCCTTTCGTTCACGTATTCGGGGGAAGTCCATGTGGAGAACCGTACAAGGAACATGTCCTACCTGCGCTTCTACCTGAAGAACCTTCTTCCGGTGTACAGGAACGGAGAGGCACAGATTCCGCTCACCTATTTCTTCACTTTCAAATACAAGAATCTTTGTGGCTTAAAGGAATCATATATACTTTTTAAAAATGCAAGGCAATGGGTTCATACCAGCCGGTACAGGTTCAAGACCGATGCAATCACTTTCATAAAAAATTGGCAGACGGATGAAAGCGAACAGGTGCAGGATAGCGTAAGGACTTGACGCTTTTGCGTTGGCCCGCATTTTTTTTGAAGGGGATGTCTATGGGATTGGGAAATGATTCAGGCAGTAAAAAAACAGTACTTATCGTTCAGTGCAGGCTTTCGTCTACAAGGCTTCCGGAAAAGGCCCTTCTTCCGCTTGGGGGAAAAACTGTCCTTGAGTGGAACCTTGAGGCAATGTCAAAAGTCGAGGCCGATGAACGTTACCTTGCGACCGACGGCGACAGCTTTGAAAGGCTCAAGCCTTATGCAGAAAAATGCGGATTCAGGATTTTCGAAGGTTCCAGGGACGACGTGCTGGACAGGTTCTGCCGCGTAATAGAACTTTCGTCAGCCGATATCGTCATCCGTGCAACAGCCGACAATCCGTTCCTTTTTTACGAGGCTGCAAACGACCTTGCCGCACTTTGGAAATCGAGGGCGGAATCGGAGAAAATCGATTACATGACGTATTCAGGCCTTCCTCACGGTTCCGGGGTGGAGATGTTCAACGCCCATTCCCTTATGGAAGCTGCTCGAAAAACCGACCTTCCGTACGACCATGAACATGTGGGGCCTGCACTTTACGCACATCCCGAATCGTTCAGGTCAGTGTTTGAACCTGCACCTGAAAAATACATGCATCCGAAACTCAGGACGACGATCGATACTTCCGTCGATTACATACGCGCAAGGAAAATAGTGGACCTGCTTTCAGAAAAGGGATTCAATCCTCCGTATTCATGTTCCGAAATAGTCGGAGCCTTTGAAAAGCCTTCGATATCGAATCCCGTAATACTGATTCCGAGCGTGGAAAAGGGGCATGGGACGGGACACCTGCACCGATGCCTTGACCTTGCGGTTGAAAACGGATGGGACGTATACATTCCTTCCGACGCAAGCCTTGAACAGTGCAAAAGCCTTGTCGATGCCGCCCGTGAGAGGGGACTGAAAGACTGGCAGATCGTTGAAAAGCTCGAATGGCTTGAACTTTACAGCCTTGCCGTCGTGGACATGTTCTCAAGTCCCCAGTCGCTTCTGAAGAAGATTTCCGAAAAATGTCCGGTATGCGCATTGGATGAAGGAAACCCCGACTCTGGATGCGTGGAATACCTTCTGGACATAATTCCTTCCGTAGGGCTTGAAAGGTCTGCGAATCTGGTTGAGCCTGCGTTCATACCCCTTCCGCAGAGACGTAAAAACCATCTGCCGGGAGAAGCGAAGATACATACTGCACTCGTAGTCCTGGGCGGTGAGGATCCCCATTCGCTTTCGGTACCTTCGGCAAAGGCCCTTGCAGGAAATTCGATATACGTAACCCTCATTGCCCCAAGCGAATCTTCGGTTCCTGATTTGGAGAGGATGCTTGATGAAGGGGACAGGCAGTACGTGAAGGTCGTTCCTCCCGTGGAAAACCTGAAGGAAAAGCTCTGCGACTACGACCTTGTTGTAACCCACTATGGATTCACTGCATTTGAAGCTTCTGCCGCCGGAGACTGCGTACTTCTTCTCGGTACGACACCGCTCCATCAGAGGCTTGCGGAAAGATACGGCTTTGAATGCCTTTCACCGGAAAACCTTTATGTCGAAGATTTCAAGGCCAAGCTGGAAAATCCTCTCAGCCTTTACAGGAAAACCGACTGTCCGCAGGGAAAATCTCTCGGCGAATATGTAACCGAACTTTCAAGGGGACTTCCGCTTTCATGTCCGGTCTGTCAGGATGGACACGATTCTTCAAATCCCCTTGTCGCAAGGATAGGCGAAAGGACGTTCAGACGCTGCAAAAAGTGCGGAATGCTCTATCAGTCGTGGACCGTTCAGGCAGTTCAGACCGAATACAACCGCGGATACTTTTACGAGGACTATGAAAAGCAGTACGGAAAGACCTATGAAGATGACTTTGCATCCATAAAGGCACAGGGACTGCGCAGGATAAGCAACATAGAAAGGGTCTATCATTCGTGCCATTCATCCCCGACCGGATCCGTACTCGATATAGGATGTGCGCTCGGTCCGTTCCTTGATGCGGCAAGCGATGCAGGATGGACGGTCTACGGAACCGACATCAGTCAGGACGCCGTGGATTACGTGAACGAAAAGCTCGGGT
This sequence comes from uncultured Spirochaetaceae bacterium, assembly GCA_902772605.1. Classification (GTDB taxonomy): domain Bacteria; phylum Spirochaetota; class Spirochaetia; order Treponematales; family Treponemataceae; genus Treponema_D. The sequence continues at coordinate 3,481 of CACYBG010000217.1, read as the reverse complement.
ATCCGGCCGTGCGTGCGCAGTTCCCTAAGGTTGACGTTGCAAAGGCTTTCGGAGTGGACGGATTTGATGCGGTGACCATGTGGTATGTAATCGAACATTTCCAGAATCTGGACGAGGTGCTAAAGGGCGTTGCATCCCTTGTGAAAAAGGGCGGCGTATTTGCATTCAGCACTCCGTCGGCATCAGGGGTCAGCGGAAGGTTCAACACGCAGACTTTCTTTGAGCAGAGTCCCTCAGACCATTACAGCCTTTGGGAACCTTCGAGGGCCGAATCGATACTTCAGAAATACGGATTCAAGGTGTGCAGGATAGTTCCGACCGGCATACACCCCGAACGTTTTCCGTCTGCCAAAAAGAACGGCTGGACCCAGAAGGATTTTCAGTTCAAGTTCCTGGAAAAAATCAGCAGGATAAGGACTTTGGGCGACACTTTCGAGTGCTACTGCAGGAAGGTGAAATAGTATGGAAGATAGATACGTTATGATTCTTGGAGCCGGATTGATGCAGAAACCGGCAATCGAGGCTGCAAGGGAAATCGGACTTAAGACCCTTGTCGTCGATGCAAATCCGAAAGCCGTGTGCGTTCCGTTTGCAGACAGGTTCGAACCTGTGGACCTGAAGGACAGGGAAGGACTCCTTTCCCTTGCACGGTCGATGCGGAAGTCTCTTGAAGGAGTCTTTACCGCCGGCACAGATTTTTCGGCTTCGGTATCATACGTGGCTGAAAAATGCGGGCTTCCGTCCCACAGCTACAGTGCCGCCTGCAATGCAAGCAACAAGATACTGATGAGGAAGTGCTTTGAAAAAAGTTCGGTCCCCTCTCCGGATTTCGTTGAAATACACAGAAGCCAGATTGCGTCTTTTTTGGATCCGAAAACCCTGGACTCCATGAAATTCCCGAAGGTGGTAAAGCCTTCCGACAACATGGGTGCTCGCGGATGCAGACTGGTCAGATGCAAGGGAGAATTCCTTTCCGCCATAGATGATGCAGTAAGGAATTCCAGGACGGGTACGGCCATATTTGAAGATTACATGCATGGACCCGAATTTTCCATTGATGCGGTCGTTTACGGCGGAAGCGTAACCATAACAGGATTTGCTGACAGGCACATTTTCTATGAACCGTATTTCATCGAGATGGGACACACAATGCCGACTTCCATCGACGAGGACAGGAGGCGCGAGCTGATATTGACCTTCGTCCGCGGAATACAGGCCCTGGGACTTACATGCGGCGTGGCAAAGGCGGACATAAAGTACACGGAAAACGGACCGATGATAGGCGAGATTGCCGCACGTCTTTCCGGGGGATACATGTCAGGCTGGACCTATCCGTATGCATCGGGACTCAACCTTACCAGGGAGGCCATGCTGATTGCACTGGGTCGAAAACCCGAAGAACTGCTTTCAAGGAGGGTGCGTCTGGACATAAGCGGCTCTCCATGCGATATATATGAAGTTCCGTGCACCGGAACCAGTGCCGAACGTGCGTGGATTTCAATGCCGGGAACCGTATGCGGAGTCTACGGCTTTGACAGCTGTGCATCCCATCCCTTCGTAAGGAACTGCATGTCCAGGACCTCTTCAGGCGACAGCGTTGATTTTCCGCGCAACAACGTCGAAAAGTGCGGAAACGTCATAGCCCTTGCATCCCGACGTGAAATGGCCGTTCTGGCTGCCGAAAGTGCGGTTTCACAGCTTGTCCTCCGTCTGGAACCTGAAAATCCTGCGACCGAAGTATTCCTGATGGGAATGACCAAGAAAAGCGAGGACATGTTCCCTCCCGATGCATTTCAGATCGATTCCGAGACCAGGAAGGCGCTGGACGGATATCTGGACGGAGCGGGGACCATTTCCGAAGGGGAAAAAACTTCGGCAAAAATTCCTATCTGTCTACAAAAAATTGCCGATAATGTTAAGGACTGGAACCACCGAAGTATTAGAAAGACCTTGGAGCTGTTCGACTCAATCAGTCCGGATCACGGTGCGGTTGACGAAAAGCTTTTTTGGAACGCCCTCATAAGGGGAGGCATACAGGGGGTGCTTTACATCTCCGACGTTACCAGAAAATCCTGAGGCCTGGGTGGGGTGATTCCTGGACTGGATGGGGACATTCGGTCCTTGGATCAAGTGTGGATTACTGTCGGTAGAGAAAATTGCAAGTGATTAAGAAATGGGTTTTGCTTACAGCGTTTATTTTTTTTGCGTTCCCCTTCCATTCGTCTGCAAAGGGCTTAAACCTGATGACGGAAGCGCAGGAGAACGGAATCACGCTCCATTGGGATCCCTTGAGCAGATCCGGGATGCTTGAAAAAAACGGCCGCTACATTTCTTTTTCAGTTGGAAACGGTTACATATTGAAGGACTTTACGCTGATAGTGAAGGAGGACGCACCGTTCATGGAGGACAACATCCTGAAGGTGAGCCAGTCGTTCATGACATCCGTGGAAAACTTCTTCAACGGAAAGCTGGACATTTCCAGCTATAAGATAGGTGCCATACTGATAGACCCCGGACACGGCGGAAAAGACCCCGGAGCCTTGAAGGAATGGACTTTTGACGGAAAGAAGGTTCTTGTGCAGGAAAAGGACGTCACGCTTGCCGTAGGGCTTATGCTGAGGGACCACCTGCAGGGAGCGTATCCCGACAAAAGGATTTTGATGACGCGCAGCACCGACGTCTACCTTAAGCTTGAGGAAAGGACTGAAATAGCCAATTCCGTCAGGCTGAATGAAAATGAAGCTATACTTTACGTGTCCATACATGTAAACGCAAGTTTGGATCAGACTGTATCCGGATATGAAGCCTGGTATTTGACGCCGGACTACAGGAGACAGGTTCTGGACAAAAAGGTTTCGGATGACGAAGACATTCAGTCCATCCTTAACGACATGATGGAGGAAGAGTATACGTTGGAATCTATTTTGATATCAAAATTCGTGCTGGAAGGCATTGAGGGACAGGTCGGGAAACTGAGTTCGTCCCGAGGCATGAAAGCCAACGATTGGTTTGTTGTCAAAAATTCCATGATGCCAAGCGTTCTGTTGGAAATAGGCTTTTTAACCAATGAAACGGAGGCAAGGCTCCTTGCGGATGAATCCTACTTGAAGAAGGTCGCCCTGGGAGTATATAATGGACTGCAGGCGTTTGTAAGTCATTTTGAACGCTCAAGAGGATTTACCGGTGTCAATTGAAAACATGCACCGACGTGAATCAAGGGTATTAAAGTGAAAAAGAGCAGTGTAGTCGTTATCGTTTTGTCTGTTGTTGCGTTGGCTGGTGCCGCAATCGTATCGAACCGCCTTTCAAGGAAGGACAGGAGCCGTTCAGTAATGTACTTCTCCTCGTTCGGTACCGATGATGTGTGTACGGAAGTCAGGTATTTGCCGATTGAACCGGGGGTTGACCCGCTTGTTCAGTATGTAGACGAGCTTATTCTGGGACCCATGACGAAAAGGTACAAGCATCTGTTTTCGTCCGG
>CACYBG010000216.1 GCA_902772605.1 uncultured Spirochaetaceae bacterium | reverse complement strand
CTCAGCTTCCGCCTGTTGAACCAAGATTGTAGGACTCGACACATCCACAAAAGATTCCGTTCCGCACATCCATTTAAAATAATGCTGAGTCCCTGAAGACTTTTATTTGGAGAGGAACCGATTTGCATGAATGACCGACACATTTTCCTTGAAAATCATCTGTCTGCATAAGCAACAACAATTTCCTAATGCTGAATGCTGTCGCTTGCGTCATACTGTTATTTCTGCGTAAAATGATATACAATAAACACCGCTATCAAACCGGTTGCACGCTGCGGACAAATCCCAGAGCTTATGTTGGCGGCTACCGTGGAGGAAATAATGACGGTCAATTCAAATCAATTGAATTTTATCTTGGACAATACGCCGGCGGAACAGAACATCATGCTTGTCGGAAAACACGGCATAGGAAAAAGCCGGATACTTGAAGATTATTTTTCAAAAAAGGGAAGCAGAGTCGTAACTTTGTTTTTGGGACAGATGAGCGACCCGGGAGACTTAATCGGTTTGCCTGAAAAAAACGAAAAGACCGGGAAAACCGATTTCATGCTCCCCTACTGGTTTCCGATTGATGATGAACCCGTCGTTCTTTTTCTGGATGAATTGAACCGTGCACGACCGGAAGTGCTTCAGACGATTATGGATTTGACTTTGAACAGAAAGCTTGCAGGAAAATCACTTCCGAAAGGCAGCAGGATAATCAGTGCGGTAAACAACGGAAACGAATATCAGCTTACAGATTTGGACCCGGCCCTTGTAAGCCGATTCAACATCTATGAATTTTCACCGACCGTTCAGGACTGGCTCGACTGGGCTGAAAAATCCGGACTGGACAAAAGAATAATCGATTTCATTTCTGAAAATCCCGAATATCTTGACGGAGACGGAAGCACATCGGAATCATCGCTTGAAAGAAGTCCTGACCGCAGAAGTTGGGAAAGGACCAGCGACATAATAAAGAAATTTCCCGAACTGGATGACCTTCACAAACCGATTGTTTCAGGGATAATCGGTGCACAGGTTACGTCACTGTTCTTTAAATTCGTAAGGGCAAACGACATTCCGTCTGCAAGGGCCATTCTGTGCGATGATTTTTCTGAAGCGGAAAAAAAACTTGAAAAACTTTCGCCGGTTGATTTTACTCAGGTCAACAATTCGATTTTCAATTTCATCGAATCGAAAAATTACGGCGACGAACAGAAAAAATTGATTCCGCAGAATCTGGAAAAGTACATTGATTTCATGTCCGAAAAAAAATCGCGGGAAACGTTTTCGCATTTCATTTCATTGATTAGTGCAAAAAATTTTCCCGAGACGCTTTTCTTCATTTCAAGCGAATGCAAATCCGTCTATAGAAAAATTTTCGAGGCGCTGTAAAATTGATTAAGACTTCCGTTGAAAAAACACTGGATGAAATTTCTCAAAAATGGTTTTACACCGAGCCGCTTTTATTTTCGGTTTTGACAAGCCATTCGGTCTTAAAAAACGAAAATCTGTCGATACCGATGAGAAGCGGACGGATGTGCATCGAATATTCCGAATCACAACTGGAAAATTTTTCATCGACACAAATCGAAGAATATTTAAAGGTCGAAGCCCTCAGGATTCTGTTTCTGCATCCGTATTCCAGAAAACCGTTCAACTGTCAGAATTCAATTTTGATGATGGCGAGCGATGCAGTCATAAATCAGCTGTATAAAATTTCCGTCCCGTTGAAGGGTGTCGAATATTTGAAGCGCACGGTCGGACCTTTCGCAACGTTTCCCGACATGAGTTTTGAAGAATGGTACAGATATATTTTGGACCTGGTAAAAAATTCCCGCGGCGGAGATTCAGTCGGATTTACACTCGTGGACGTAAATTCTTTCGATGAAGGTTCTGAGCTTTGGGAAGAAAATGAAGAAGCCCAAAAAAACATGGAAAGCCAGATTCAAAAAGCCCAGGCCGATGAAGGATGGGGAAGCGTCGGTGGAAATGCACAGCGTGAATTGAAAGAATCCGTGGATTTTTCATTTGATTACAGACGTGCCTTGAACAGATTCAGACAGAACATCGTCAGTGCAAACCGAAAGTTGACGCGCATGAGACCGAGCAGGCGGTACGGATTCAAGGCGATGGGAAGCAGATACGAACGGAAGGCAAACATATTGATTGCAGTCGATTCAAGCGGTTCAATACAGGAAGAAAGTTTTTCGCATTTTTACCGTGCAATAAAAAACATTTTCTTTCTGGGGATAATCGAAAAAATCGACCTGATATTTTTTGACGTGAACCTGAAGAATACAAGGGCCATCAGCTTTACAAAAAACGTGAATCTGTCGGAAATCAAGGGAAAAGGCGGAACGGACTTTCAATGCGCAATCGATTTTTTTGAAGAGCACGACTGTGATTACAGCGGCCTGATAATTTTTACCGACGGCGAAGGAAATCCTCCGAAAATCAGAACGTCAAAGAACATTCTGTGGATTCTGGACACGCGCATGGCATATGAAAAGAACAGACTTTGGATTGAAAATGTCTGCTCATGTTCAGCAACATATCTGCCGTTTTAAAAGAGATAAAGGGGATAAAATGTACGAAGATGTTGAAGCTGATTTCTGGAAAGAAATTTTAGTTACGATGCAGCAAAAGAACATGGTGCGAAAAGACGGTGAATCGCTTTATTTTGACGGAGCCGAAAAAGCGTTTGATGATTTTTCAAAAAAGAACCCGGACGTAAAGGCGAGTCTTGAAATGGCATCATCGTACGCAACATGTGAAATGGAAATTTCCGCTACAATCAAACTCAGGCTTTTCATTCAGTCCCAAATCAAGGGGACCCTTTTGCAGAAAAACGGAAACGATTACATAAAAATCGCCGATGCAAAATTTCCGAACAATCCGTTTCCTGAAATCGAAAGTTTTTTTGAACGACGCAACGAGTATCTGGATGCACTTGCAAAACTGTCGAATGAATCGATGCAGAACAACAAGAAAAGACAGGTCGCCGGAGAATTCCTAAAGGCATACATCTCAAAAAAATTCCCGGAAGCAGTATGGACAATCGATCCTTTGGAAGACGGATTTCTTCTTACGGTTGATTCAGACGGCGAAAAAAAACAGAGGCGAATTTCACTGGATGAAATCATAAGCGGATGCAATTTCCCGGACAGCCTTTGGTGATTTTCCAAAGCCGATTCAAATCCCCGCCCGAATCACTGACGGGGAATTTTTTTTACTGTTGATTTACAATCGCAGAAAGGTTCACGCTCAAAAATCCTGCACGGCTTGTCTTGTAGAAATTAGTCTGCTCCCATGCAACGTAGAGGGTATTTCCTGCAATTGCAAAATCACCGTAAGTGTAGCCCGCGGGTAAAAGTGGCAGACGGAATGCAAGCACCTCGTCGGAACCGTTCTGTTTCAGATAGGTCGTTCCATCGGCAAAAACGGCGGCCGTATACCTTTCGTTTGCACCGGCATTTGCATACTGAGGAACGGAACTGCTTCCCTGCTGATAATACTGCATCGGTGTCGTTCCGCTTCCATTTTTCCATGTGACGTTGAACGTAAATTCACTCGGAATCGATGAGACCAAATCCTTAAGCGCATCAGGTGCCGAACTGAAGAATTTAGGCATGTTCAAAAGACGATAGCTTTCTTCCGACGACTGCCTGAACGTAAAATCCGATTTCTTTGAAATTGCAGGCGTCAGCTCGGTAATCGGTACCTTTGACTCCCAATCAAAATAGATGAATTCAACTCGCTTTCCTTCGACGGTTTTCTTTGCAGAGCAAGACCAGGTTTTTCCATCCCAGAAAAATCCAGATACCTGCTGATCATCATCCAGTCCCAAGTTTCCATAGGAGACGAGCGGATAAAAAAGTTTAGCCTTCGTATCATATTCAACCAGGAACGGTCTGGACGGCTGAACGGCATTGGAGATGGAGCCTTCAAAATCGGTATTGAAAAAACTGCTTCTATAAAGGTAGAAAACAGGATTTCCCTCGCAGAATACGATTGAATCTGCCGTTACACCTGAAAAAATCGATGCATCGGTGTGAAGATCGACGTTGTTTTCCGTGAAGGTCAACATTCCAAGACGGTTTACCAAGGCATAGGCTGTGGACGAATCGCCATGAGGAACGGTTCCTGCCGATGCAAGTCTGACAGTTTCCGTCCAGGGCAGCTCCATGGTCTGAGGCGTATCCTGGGGAAGTTCGCAACGCTCAAAAGATGTTTCCGTAAAATAATACCACTGATGGTTTTTCTGCACGGGTTTAATGGACAGGGCTTCACCTATGGACTGTCCGCCTGCCGTTTCATCTGCCGGTTCAGTTTTTTTATTGCATGAAACCAGGACTGTACCGACCAAAATCAAAAACAGCCCCTTCTTTAACAAATTCGATTTATACATTCCTTGATTGTAACGATTATGCACGGTTTAGGGAACCTCTAAAAACAGTGCTTCGGCATGAAACTATAATAGATAAATGCAACACATGAGCGGGGCCCAGTTGACGCGTCCCCCTCCTGCGTTGCATAAGTCCATTGTTTTTGTCATGCCGAAGCCCTGTTGTTTTTTAAGTGGAAACTGCAGTCATTTGCGCTCCCCACCTCCCATTACAGTGTTT
>CACYBG010000215.1 GCA_902772605.1 uncultured Spirochaetaceae bacterium | reverse complement strand
CGGTCCTAAACAAACGGATTTGTTCAAAACTAACGTTTTTCGCTTTATGTCGTTTTTTCGCTTTATTGACTATAAGGATTGATTTTGCTAATATGTTCGGGTGTTGTCGGCTGTTTTTGACTGTCGGCGGCAGAAGAACGGAAGCCGTCTGTGGACGATAGGGGTTCCTGCGGCTATTAAGTATTTGGAGAATAAAATGAATATTATTAAGACCATTTTGCTTGTTGCATTTATTATCATCGCCGTCCTTTTGGTACTGATGGTGCTCGTTCAGAACGACAATTCCAATGGAATGGGTTCTGCATTCGGTGGCGGACAGAGCGCAGCTTTTGGTTCTCATTCTGCAAGCGTCCTTTCAAAGACTACGGCCGTTTTTGTCGGACTGTTCTTTGTCATCGTTTTCACATTGGCTCTGTTGAACAAGAATCCGTCAGACAGCGGAATCGACATGACTCAGACAGCCGCTGAAGTCGAAGGAAAGGTCGGCGGTTCTACTGCAGGCGGAAACTGGTTTGAAGATACATCCGCTCCGGAAGTGAAGGCGGAAGCTTCTGCTGAAGTCGGTACAGCCGAGTAATCGGATTAAAGTAACTGATTCTTTTTTGTTATAATAAATAGTAGATTTCCGAACTTTTCGATTCGGATAACTTACCGCATAAACCCCGTCTGTTTTTTTTCGGACGGAGGGTGCGCGCCTGGTGCGTGTGCCCATGCAAAAGGGGTTGCTATGATACTTGAATGGGGATTTTCTCCTAAAACGGTCGTTATGAATCTCGAAAGCACCGAAAAGGATGAGCTTTTTGAGGAAATGGTGGAGGCCATCGTTTCCGTACATCCCGAGGTTGATAGGAATCAGGCTTTGGAAGCCCTTCGCGAAAGGGAGTCAAAGATGAGCACTGGAATCATGCACGACATTGCGGTTCCCCATGGAAACTGCCTTTCCGTGAAAGAGGTCATAGGCGCCATCGGAATCAGTCGCAAGGGAATCGATTACGACTCCCTGGACAAGGCTCCCGTGCATCTGGTCTTCATGATTCTCTGCAGCCCTGAACATCCCGAGATGCACCTTTCCGTGCTCAAGGAAATTTCTTCCGTGCTGCAGAGTCCGACATTCCTGAAGGAAGTGCTTGAAAAACAGACCCCGCAGGAAGTGTACGACCTTCTCTGTACATTCGGAGATGGATCTGTAATTTAGGGAACCCCTGATTAATGCTTCCCGTGTTAATCAGCCTTTCCTTAGGATTTGCGGACCCCTGCATTTCCAAAAACATAAGCGGAGTCGGTTTTATCCCTGCCGACTTGCAGAGCCTGATTAGTAAGCCCAGTAAAAGCTGAGTTGATGAGTCGTCTCACAAAAATATGGGAGCCGGTTTTCCGGTCCTGAATATCTCGGAATTAAAAAGGCCTAGCTCGGGAGAGTTGCCGGGAGTGTTTTGATGAGTGAAGAAATGGACGTAATCCAGCACCTTTTGGAGATTGAAAGGGAGGCTTCCGAAATCCTCGTGAAAGCCCAGGAAGATGCTGATAAAAAGATAGCTGCGGCGAAAGCTCAGGCTGATTCAGAATTCAAGGAAAAATTCACCGCATATATGAAGGAACTCGATGATTCCGTTTCCGCCGAAAGACAGAAGGTTAAGGAAAACTTGGAATCACAGATCTCAACGTTCAAGGACAGGCTTGCATCTTCTGAAAAAGATTTTGACGGATTCAATTCCCTGCTTGAAAAGTTGATTTACGCATAGGAACCTGATTATGGCAATGGATAAGACTGCAGCTGACGCCTACACATATGCAAGGGCCAGCGGAATCCTCGCAAAATCATTCGTAGGGTCGAAGGCCAGGGAGCTTTTCGCCGTACATACGCTTCAGGAGCTTTGGACTCTGGTCATCCGCACTGAAGTTCCCGCCGTTCCCGAAACCCTTCTTGCAAGGGAGCTGGAAAAGGCCGCTCAGACAAATTTCATAAATCAATTCAAGAATCTGATAGGTACATATTCAAATCCTTCCCGCATACTGATTTCCCTGCTGAATTTCTACGATTACGACAACGTGAAGGAAATCGGTGCGGCACTCTGCTTCAATGAAAAGGAAATGCCGGACATAATCGATACGGCTCCATACAGTCTGGTAGACTATTCAAAGTGGCCGGACATCAAGGCCATGACTTCGGGTGGTCCGCTTTCCTGGTATGATACGGTTCCTGCGGTATCCGAGCAGCAGTCCGACGATCACAGGCTCGACTGTCAGTTCGTGCAGACTCTGATTTCCTCCCTTAGGCACGACGGTTCTGCATGTTCACAGGATTTGGAGGACCTTTTCATTGAAAAATATCAGTTTGAAAACATCCTTTGGGCCCTTCGCCTGAAGATTTTCTACGGCATGGACGAGTCCGAAATAAAGGGACATCTGGCTTACGAAAAGGGTGAGGGGAGACGCGACAGACTTGCCGGTGCCGCCCTTAAAATCCTGGACTGGCCGGTTGACGACCATGAAAAGTGGAAGAAATGGACCCATGCAGACCTCCTCAATCCGTATGTGGACGGGGAGATTTGGAGCGTGGACCCGAGATGGATGGCCAATGCATATTCCAGGCGTTTCGTCGGCAGGGCAACAAGGCTTTTCCATCAGTATCCGCTTACCGTCTGTCCGTTGGTATGCTGGTACATAATCAAGCAGCATGAACTTGAAAACATCCGTACTGCCTCGGAGTGCATCAGGCTGAATGCCTCTGTGGATGATGCGCTGGCTGTTGCGGGTTTGTCGGAGGTAAATAATGGCTAGAACGACTCCAATGCGTCTCGTGGAGCTTATGGTTTATAAGGAAGACATCCATGGCGTGCTTAAATATCTTGGAGAAAAGGGGCAGTTTCAGTTTCAGGAAGATCTGGATGGCGCCTCTGGAGACGGTACGCCCAATACGAGTGCAGAAATCTTCAACAGGCTCGAACATACAAGGGCAGCCCTTTCCATTCCCGATCTGGACGGATACAGCGGGGAGCTTGACATTCCGACCAAGGAAGATGAAGATAACGCCGCCAGCATGATTTCAATGGTTGACGATCTCCATCAGAAGGAAGTCGATGCATCTGAGGAATTTTCGAAGGTCTCGGCTGCATTGGACGAGGCAAGGGCTTTTTCCAACCTGAACGTTTCATATTCCGAACTGGAAACGCTTTCGTTCCTTACGATGCGCATAGGAAAAATCATCCCGGGTTCGCTTGACGGACTTAAGGCCTCAATCGGTTCAAGGGCTACCGTCGTTCAGCTGGGCGACGATCCGAGCCGAGTGCTTGTAGCATGTTCCAAGAAAGCAAGGTTTGCAGTCGATTCTGAACTGAAAAAGGTTGATTTCGTTGAGATTCAGATTCCGAAGGATTTCAAGGGAATTCCAGAGGATGCGATGAAGACCCTTGAAAAGCGCAAGGATGATGCCGCACGCAACCTTGAGGAGATTCAGACCGAAAGGAAGAATTTTGCGGAGACTCACAGCAAGGAACTGCTCCATCTGCTTCAGGTCTATTCCGTCGACAGTCAGATATGCGAGGTTCAGTCCAAGCTCGAGTCCACCGAGTTCGTCTACAGAATCAACGGTTGGATTCCTGCATACAGCTCGAAGGAGATTTTCAACAGCCTTGACGCACTCACGGAAGGCAGGATCGGATACCGTGAATATCTGCCGGAGGAAGTTTCAAGCGTTGCATCCGGACAGGAGAAGGTTCCCGTTCAGCTCAAGCACGGCAAGATAGTCAGGTCTTTTGAAAGGACGGTCCTGAGTTACGGAGCGCCACTGTACGGCACCGTAGATCCGACTCCTTTCGTCGCAATTTTCTTCACCCTCCTTTTCGGAATCATGTTCGGTGATGCAGGGCAGGGACTTGTGTTCGTAATCGTCGGAATCCTGATGGTCTGCAAGAAAATCAAGCTCCTTGGATGGGAGAAATTCGGCATAGTATTCATGTGCATAGGCGTAAGCAGCATGATAATGGG
>CACYBG010000214.1 GCA_902772605.1 uncultured Spirochaetaceae bacterium | reverse complement strand
AATGCGACGAACTTTACAGGAAAAATCCTTCCATAGAATGGAGCGAGGTACAGGAGATTATAGGACCGTGCAGATGGCCAGGACCGATGAGCTGCAAGAATCCGTACAGACCGACCGGACTCCATGACTGCATGATTAAACGCATAGCCCCGTACACGCTCAAGGGATTCCTTTTCTATCAGGGTGAAAGCGACGACCACAGACCCGAAAGCTATTACACGCTTTTCCGGGAGATGATTGACCAGTGGAGAAGCGATTGGAACGACATGCTGCCGATGGTTTTCGTCCAGCTTCCGGAACACCGCTACCACAGGGACGAAGATTTCAGGAACTGGTGCCTGATACGTGAAGCTCAGGAAAAAGCGTTCAGGACCATTGCAAAAACAGGAATGACCGTTGCTGCCGATTTGGGACAGTACGACGACATACACCCAAGGGCGAAGAAAACTCTTGGCGAAAGGATGGAAAGGACCGCCCTCCACACGGCCTACGGAATGCTGGATGAAAAATCAGTCAACGGTCCGCTTTTCAGGAATGCAGTTCCAAGGGACGGGCTGATTGAACTTCATTTTGATTTTGCCGAAGATGGATTTACGGTCAAGGATGACGTTCAGGGACTTGAAAACTACAGGCACATGGAAAAAATCCACGGACATAAGCTTCCCGATGATTTTACAGGTTTTGAAGTTGCAGGAAGCGACGGTGTTTTCCATCCCGCAGAATACATTTTCGGAAACATGCCCGGAAATCGGGGGACAATCATCCTTAAATCGGAAAAAGTGCCGGAACCGGTTTACGCCCGATACGCCTGGTACAACTACGGTCCGGTAAGCATATTCGGAAAAAACGGAATCCCTCTTGCTCCATTCAGGACCTATTCCTACATCAATGGTGAAAAATCATCCGGTCATGCAGAAATTCAGCAGATTATGGAAACATGAGGATGAAACGGATGCAAAAAACCGACCGACACGTTGAAAAAACGCAGCCGATCGGCTTATCCATCCATTAAGGGGATACTGTTTTTAAAGCTCCAATGAATCAGTCTGACGGTCCGGCAGTGTGAACGTCCTCTTCCTCGTATGAAACAGGTCCCTCAGAAACGGATTCAACCCTGTCTTCAATCGGGACGTATTTCCTTTCTTCGGACACGTTCTTGTATGCTGGACGGTAAATCCTTCCTCCGGCAACAATCTCTTCGATGCGGTGTGCTGACCATCCTGCGATACGGGCGATTGCAAACAGCGGAGTGAAAAGCTCCCTCGGTATGTTGAGCATTGAATATACGAATCCCGAATAGAAGTCCACGTTCGTACAGATTTTCTTTTTGTCGCCGTGGAGTTCATAGAGAACCTCCGGTGCCATACGGTCGATTATGTTGTAGAGGTTCAGTTCCTCTTCACAGCCCTTCTCCCTTGCAAGTTCAGTCGCCTTTTCGCGGAGAAGGATGGCCCTTGGATCAGAAATCGTGTAGACGGCATGTCCCTGTCCGTAAATCAGTCCGGTGTGGTCGAACGCTTCCTTACGTGCAATCTTCCTGAGGTATTCTGCAACTTCCGTCTCTGAACTCCAGTCCTTAACGTGAGCCTTGACGTCGTCCATCATCTCCATTACGCGGATGTTTGCACCACCATGCCTGCGACCCTTCAATGAACCGACTGCAGCTGCAACGGCCGAATAGGTATCGGTGTCGGCGGACGAAACTACGTGTATGGTAAGGGAAGAGTTGTTTCCTCCTCCGTGTTCTGCATGAAGGATGAGGGCCAAATCCAGGATTTCAGCCTCAAGCCTTGTATAGGACTTGTCGGAGCGGATGAGCCTCAGGAAATTTTCCGCAGTACCGAGCGTCGGATCCGGGTTGTGTATGTACATGCTCTTACCGTCATAATAGCGGCGCTTAGCCTGATATCCGTATGCGGCAAGGGTGCTGAACCTTGAAATGAGTTCCATGCACTGCCTCAATATGTTTTCGATGTTCCTGTCCTCAGGATTCGGGTCGTATGAATATGAAGCAAGGACTCCGCGGGCAATCTTGTTCATGATGTCGCTTGAAGGAGCCTTCATTATCATGTCTTCGGTGAAATTCGGGGGAAGCACCCTCATGGAGCCCATGACCGCCTTGAATTCCTCAAGCTGGGTCTGTGTCGGAAGTTCTCCGAAAAGAAGGAGGTATGCACACTGCTCATATCCGAACTGATGGTGAGCCTCAGTGTCATGGACTATATCTTCAACGGAATATCCGCGGTAAACCAGACGTCCAGGAACGGCAATCTTTTTACCGGTCTCATCGACTTCGTATCCGACTACATCACCTATGCGCGTAAGTCCGACAAGAACTCCACGTCCGTCTGCATAACGAAGTCCACGCTTTACGTCATATTTCTGATAGAGGTCGGGATCTATCGGGTCGTTCTTTTTTGTTTCAACGGTAACCTTTTTGATGAATTCATTGCACATATCGATTTCTTCATTCATGTCAGCCTCCACAACAGCGTATAATTATGCAGTTTAATCAAAGATTATTCCAATAATTATACATGTTAAGGTATTTTAGTTCAAGGGTGTGAGCGCAAATCGATGAAATGCAAAAAAAAAGACCGCCGAAACCGTTTTTCAGCGGCCAAACAGAGACTCAATAGACGGCTATGTCGGCACAATCCCTTATGAATACGGGAATTACGTCCAACGGTGCGTCCACTTCAATCCTTACGCCCCCTTCGTAAACCTTTCCGTCAACGGCATCCTTCCACGCATGACCGTAAGGAAGATAGACCGAACGCCCAGTCACGCCCTTTTCCATTACCGGAGCAACCAGCAGATCGGGTCCGAACATGTACTGGTCCTTCATTACAAGGCAGTTTTCATCGGACGGAAAATCGTAATACATGGGTCTTGCAACAGGAGCACCGGTTCTGCTCGCCTCTTCCATGCACTTTTTGATGTACGGACGGAGCCTTTCCCTGACCAGTATGAACTTTTTCATGATTTCATAGTTTTCATCGCCGAAACACCAGATTTCATTGGGCTGTGCACTTCCCCACTGAGGAACTCCGTCAATGACCTCGGTACCCTTTTCCAACGGTATGTACGGAGGCCTTTCACCGTGCATGCGCATAACCGGACAGAACGTTCCCCATGCAAACCAGCGGACCAGAAGCTCCCTGAAATCCTCACTCCTTGGATCTCCGCCCACAAATCCGCCTATGTCGGTAGTCCACCACGGGATTCCCGCCATGCTCATGTTTAATCCCGCCTGAAGGTTTTCCCTGAACGCCCTGAAATCAGAATGTATGTCGCCGCTCCAGGTAAGCACCCCGTATTTTTGGCTTCCGGCCCAGGCAGAACGAACCAGGCTCATCGATTCGCTTTCCCCCGCAGATTTCAGTCCGTCGTAAAATCCTTCCGCATAACATTCAGGATAAATGTTCGCACACTGCTGCACCGGTCCTGCATGATAGCGGAAAAGGTCCCAGTCGTAAGGTCCGTATTCGGGTTCAGCTTCATCGAGCCAGAAAATCTTCACTCCCTTGTCGTAATAGTTTTTCCTGCAGCAGTCCCACACGAATTTCCTTGCACCCGGATTCGTAGCATCATAGAACACCGTGTTTCCAAGCCAGTCCATGTGGATTCCGGAACCTCGATCCGCAGATACAAGATATCCCGAATCAGCCATAGCCCCGAAATTCTCCGACTTTTGATCGATGGTCGGCCACACGGATACGCAGACCTTAATGCCCATGGACGAAAGTTCCCTTATCATCGCCTCGGGGTCGGGAAAGCATCTGGGATCAAACCTGAACTCCCCCTGACGGGTCCAATGGAAGAAATCGATTACGATTACATCGACCGGTATGCCCCTTCTGTGATATTCACGGGCGACTTCCAGAACCTCTTCCTGGGTCCGGTACCTGAGCTTGCACTGCCAGAATCCCATTCCATAGTCAGGCATCATCGGCGTGCGACCTGCAACCGAAGTATACTGTTCGTGTATCTGTGCGGGACTGTCACCGGCCGTAATCCAGTAGTCCATCTTTTTGGTGCTGTTTGAATGCCACTCGGTCTTGTTGCTTGCGAAATTTGCATATCCGATTGCAGGATTGTTCCAGAGAAATCCGTAACCGCGGCTGGATACAAGGAAAGGTACCGATGTCTGACTGTTCCTGTGGGCAAGTTCCATGGATGAGCCCTTCCTGTCGAAACATCCGTCCTGATAGACTCCCATTCCGTAGATGTGCTCATCGTCAAAGGCTTCGAACCGTGCAGTCAGGGTGTAGTCCGTCGTTCCGGTAATCGCCTTGAGTTCGCGTCCTTCAATCCTGAGCGGGACCGCATATCTGTCGATTCTGTCCCTTGTCCTCCAGTATTCCTGAGTCAAAAGTTCGCCGCGCTGATTGTAGAACGAAATCCATCCCTCGAAACTGACGCATGCACTTATTTTTCCGTTGGTGATGGTCGCTTCCGTCGCCTTGGATTCGTGAGCCTTGCGTTCATCTCCGTAATACCACGGTTCGGTTACGTCCACTTCATGAATGTCGATTATCGGTTCAGGCTTTTCACATGGACAGCTCAGCGCCCAATCGTTTCCGTCAAGAATGGAATCCTTCGTCATGCGGATTCTGAGAGAGTTTACGCCCCAGCTTTCGATGAATAGCCTTTCCGTACCGCGCTGAACCACAAGGGCAGAGTTTTCCCTATAAAGCTTCATAAGTTTTTTCTCCAGCTTGCATTTTTACGGGTTCCACCAGGCCCGGCATCCGAAGCGAAGATGGAAATCCCGGAGTTTAAGTCTGAATCCAAGGGAGAAATTTTTCAACAGTGATTTTTTTTGACGGAATCCCCAAAAACTGCATTTCGAGATCGAGACCGAATCAGTTTGCCCACGAAAAGATGTCGGGTCTTCCGTATGCAGCGACGGCTTCACCCATCACAAGTACGACCGAACCTTCCGCAACAATCCTTATCAGGCGGAACTCAATCCATCCAGAAACCGATTTTTTCGGAATGCGGGCATCAACCTTTTCAACTGAATCGGCATCAATCTTGAACAGACCGTATTTATCGGCCTCGGGATTTGAAACCGTACCGCACAGATGTATGAAAGGCTCCTTTCCCTCCGACGGGAAGCACACGGCAAATTCACCCGTCCTCCTGATGTTCGCAACGGTCTGATGGTCGGGGTCGGAACTGAACACAACCCTGGTCACCGGCTCAAAGTCAAGGGGCATTATCCAGACGTATGGAGTCAGGTCGTAATGCTTTTTACCTTTCGTTGCAACCATGGCCACGGGTTTTATCATCCTGTAAGCCTTTTTCAAGTCGATAGGAACGAATTCAGAATCTCCATCACCGCTGTAATGGACTGCCATCTTTAAAAGGCCCATTTCAGCACCTCCTCAACCCTGGTAACGGGAATAAACTTGATCCCGCTTTTGACGTGCTCCGGTATCTCGTCCAGATCGCGCACGTTTGCAGCCGGAATGATTATGGTCTTTATCCTGTTGCGCTTTGCAGCCACGGTCTTTTCCCTGAGTCCCCCGATCGGAAGAACCTGTCCCGTAAGGCTGAGTTCACCGGTCATAGCCAGGGAAGCCTTGATTTTCTTTCCGGTAAGAAGAGAATAGAAAGTCGTAGCCATCGTTATGCCGGCGGAAGGTCCATCCTTTGGAGTGGCTCCCTCCGGTATGTGCAGGTGGATGGTGTTCTTTTCAAACCATTCCCCGTCCTTGATTCCGTTCGCTATTGCATACTGCTTGACCCAGTTCATTGCAATCTGTGCGCTTTCCTTCATGACGTCGCCCATCTGACCGGTAAGCTGAAGTCCGCCCTTTGAGGATTCGAACGAAATGCTTTCAAGAAGAAGGGTGTCTCCTCCCATGCTTGTCCAGGCAAGTCCTATTGCAGTTCCAGGAACCGATGCAGACTTTATCTGACTTTCATCAAACACGGCCTTTCCCAGGTACTGCCTTACTTCCGGCACATCAACGGAAAACGATTTTCCGTCCATTGCAGCGGAAATCTTCTTTGATTCGGCTTCGGAAATCTTCTCCCTTTCTTCGGCAAGCAGGTTTTCCAAATCCACTTCATCCTTTTCATCCGGGACGGACTTTTCCTGAGGAACGACTGCAGCCGTCCCCTTTTTCTTGGGAGCCTTCTTCAATTTTCCAGAAACGTCTTCAATGGTAGGGAAGTTCGGCATCGGATTCTTCTTTTCGTATTCCTCGACCTCCGCCCTGACCATCTTCCGGATGATTTTGTCTATGTTCTTTTCGTAATTGCGGACTCCGGCTTCACGTGCATATTCCGTCGCTATCAGTTCAAGGGCCTGCTTCGTGAATTTCACCTGATTTTTCTTCAGTCCGTTTTTCAAAAGGGTCTTCGGAATCAGGTATTTTTTTGCAATCTGGATTTTCTCCTGATCGACATAGCCTGAAAGCTCGATTATCTCGGCACGGTCCAAAAGCGGACGCGGAATCGTATCAAGGGTGTTGGCAGTCAGGATGAAAAACACGTTGCTGACATCGAACGGAAGGTCAAGGTATGTGTCGCGGAAACTGACGTTCTGTTCAGGGTCAAGCACCTCAAGAAGGGCTGCAGACGGGTCCCCCTGATGGGATGCATTCATCTTGTCCACCTCGTCAATCATGAAGACGGGCGACTTGGACTTGGTTATCTTGAGACCTGCAAGAATCTGACCTGGCATGGCCCCGACGTAGGTCCTCCTGAACCCCTTGATTTTGGCTTCATCGTGTTCACCGCCCACTGAAAAGCGGTAGAATTTCTTGTGCATGGCCCTTGCAATCGATTTTCCGATGCTGGTCTTTCCAACTCCCGGTGGTCCGACCAGAATCAGCACGGATCCCTTTCCGTCATGCTTGAGTTTCCTTACCGCAAGATGTTCCAGAATCCTCTTCTTGACGTCTTCCATGCCGTAGTGATCGGCTTCAAGTATCCTGGAGGCACCTTCAATGCTGAAATCTTCGATAGGACGGTCGTTCCATGGAAGGTTGCATATCAAATCCAGATAGGAACGGACGCTGACGTACTCGGAATCATGGGGATCGAGCATCTGGAATTTTTCAAGTTCCGCCTCAACGGTTTCCTTGATTTCGCCGGTGAATTTGAACGAATCTATCTTACGACTGAATGTCTTGGCATCCTTGGACTTGGGGTCTGCATCCATTCCAAGCTCTTCCTGAATGGCCTTGAGCTCCTCGCGAAGGAAATAGGTACGCTGATTTTT
>CACYBG010000213.1 GCA_902772605.1 uncultured Spirochaetaceae bacterium | reverse complement strand
TAGACTTCGAAATTCAAGGATTTGGCAAGCCTGGAAACGACTCCGCTTCCGGAAAATACGTCGAAAAACTTGAGGCCGGGCTTCATGTCGATTCCGCTTTTCTGTATGGCTTTCAGAATCAGTCCCAGAAGTTTCCTTTTGTTTCCGATGTAAGCAATTATCTGTTGCGTAAGATAATCCGTTTCCAAATTCATTTTGAATTTCCTTATTCCGGCTGCATCGCTTGGTTCATGCTCAATCCAGCCCTTAAATTCTGCGGACCGAAAATGCTCGGACGTGCAGGGCGTTTAGGCGGTAAAACCCGTAAATGAATTTTAGCATTAAATTTTAATTCATAGAAGTAGAAAACGATTTTTATTTTAAAATTTTTCGACCTGAAATTTAAAAACCGGTCGAAATTGAATTCAACCGGTTTTCAGTCTCAGTTTAAAGCTCATTCAATCGGAATGAAATCAAAAAGCAGGAAATCTTTTCCGTAGAAAACTCCTTCCGCCTTTGCGTTTTTGTCCTTAAATCCTGCAAGATGTTCTGCATGCGATTCATCTACATTCATGCTGTAGATTTTTCCGTTGTCGCATGCAAAAGTAAATTTGCGGTTTCCTTTTCCACCCTTGACCTTGAGTGTTCCTGTAATGGTCGTAAGCTGTGCAGAAACAGTCCTTGGAGCTTCACCTGAAATTATTCCTTCGGGAATCTCCTTAAAACCTTCGGGTCTAAGTCCTGCACCTTTTCCACCGCCTTCTCCAAATCTTGCGGGGGTGCCGTCAATCTTCAGGATGGAACTTTCCGGAATGGATTCGTCCAATTCTTCCCTGTCCTTGTTTCCGTTTGCCATGAGCGGAATTGCACTCATCAGCATGGCGATTGAAATTGCTGCAAATGTAAGTTTCGTTTTATTCTTCATGTCAGTCTTCCTCAAATTTTCAGATCTCCGTTTTCCAGAACGGAAAATTCTGAGCCGTCTGCATATTTGATTGTCAGCGTCGGATTTTTTACGAGTCCGTCGAAATGAATCAATGCAGGGGCATCTCCGTCGTAGTTTTCTCCGATTGCAAAATGGCAGGTTCGGAAAGCCTTTTCATCTTCAAGCATGTTTCCCGTGATGGTCGCCGCAGGATTCAATCCGATTCCAAGTTCACCGATGTTGCGGGAATTCCTTTTATGGATTGCTGCATCTTCCCTGGAAAGTTTTCCTGTGGTTCCCATAACAAGGGATTCCTTTTCGGCATTCTGGATATCCTTTAAAAGCCTCTTTGCTTCAGGTCCACCGGTAATTTCCTTTACGAATCCGTTGTGGACTTCAACTTTTATAGGGGTTTTTAAAATGTCGTCTCCATCGTTGAAAGACATGCTGCCGTCAAAAACAATGGTTCCTTCGGTACCGTTCAATTCACCGTCGGAATGTTCTGCGTTTTCATCAGGCATCACCGGAGAAATAAACACTTCACCGGTCGGAATGTTACCGCCAGTTCCCGGTCTTGAAAAATCACCGTCATCAACAAGAGGTGTCCTTCCCTTTACCGGCACATGGACATCCGTACCAGCCGGAGCCGTGACGTGAATGCTTACTGCATTTTCGAACTTTTTGCAGAGGCTTTCACATCTTTTTTTGAGCTGCTCGTAATCGATGTTCACCGTTCTGGAAAACATGTCCTGTGTCAATCCGGGCATCCAGATGGCACGTATGGATTTTTTTCCGAACAGCAGATAGTCGAATGCACTGTCGTAGGACTTTCCGTTTTCATCGACGTAAATGTTTTTGACGGCATTTTCATCCTTTCCGAGTTTTACTGCGGAAATTGAAATCACCACATCGGGTTCCGTGAGGATTGCTCCGGTGACGGTTTTTTCGGCATAATCCATCGCCGTTTTTTTCTGCTGGAAAATCAGGCTGACATTTGAACCCGTTTCCAATGCCGCCTGATACACTTCCTGTGCAATCGGATTCAACTCTGGATTTGCGACAATCAGTACCTTCTCTCCCTTTTTTATCTTGAGGACGTTTTGCATCATCGTCTGTGCAGGCGAGAGTCCTTTGGAGAGTTTGTTTTTAATCGAATCGATGACCATTGCCAATTTTCCGCTCCCGATATCCTTTTAATTTACGGCTTCAGGCGTTGAGTCGTAGCTTGTCGGTGAGAACGTGTCCTGAATGAAAATGTAAACGGAATCATTTTCATTGTTGCTGCCCGTGAATGTAAAGGTAAGGGTGTTCTTGTCGTTTGTATTGCCGATTGTGTGGAAGATGAATCCTGTCGGCTGCAAGTCAGCGTCAATTCCTATTTTTGTCGGAATCGGACCGTAATAGCTTGTTCCTCCGTTGGTTTGGTTTCCGTAGCTGGATTTCCAGAGGTTTATTCCCGTTGTAAATTCTGCCCTGAGAATCTGGTATTCATCGTCCAGACCATTTTCACGGATTCGTGAAAAATCATTTATATTATCTGGATACTTATATCTTGGTGTGTATGTTACTACGGATGCAATACTGTCCGTCTTTTTGTTGAGCGTCGGAAGATTTGTTCCATTGGTATAGCTTGCCCTGAGACCGACTGCCTGTACATATTCCAGGAACAGGTCGTTCCATTTTTTGTTGGTGCCGTTTACTGAATTGACTGCAGCAACGATGCTATCTATGCCGACTTTATCGTTTCGGCTCATCTCGCTTACAAGTGCGACTCCTCCGTAATTTCTGGTCAGCCATGCTCCGAAAGTATAGGCCGTTGCATATGAAACCCATGAGTTGTCATTTACGAACTGAGCGGTTCCTGAATAATAGTAGAATCCGTTGAAGTTTGGAATGCGTGAACTCTGTACCGATTCATCTTCCTTAACTCCAAGCTGTGCCTGCATCATGTCTTCACAGAGCATTGAAAGCATTTCGTTGTACCATGCGCAGTCGTTCGTATCCAATCCGTGCGTCATGTTCTTCGTGTTGAAGTTTATCATGTGCTGATACTCGTGGAAGAGTGTCGTGATTGTTGTATCGCTGACGCTGTCCGTGCCGTCAAAACATGGGTTCCCGGATGAGTCGGTCGTGTAATTGCAGTACGGAATGTCGATGTAGAAATATTTTCCTTCGTTTGAGCTTGCATATTCCTTTGCGCTGCCGTAATTCTGCTTGTAGTAGTCCCTTGCCCAGAAGTAACCGACGACTCCGCACTGATTCTGTTTGCCATAATCCTTTCCGATGTCAGTCAGAACTATGTTGATGTATTTTCCAGTCGGACTGTAAGCCATGTCCTCACGACCGCCGCCTTTCTTAATCATTTCATCGGATGGAGAACCGAAGACCTGCTCCTCCAATCCGTAGTAGCTTGAGAATTTTTCGACGATGCTTCTGATTACGTACAGGTTGATTTTGTTTCCCCTGCTGCTGTTTGCAACGTTTTCTGAGTTTACCCATACGAGCGACTTGATTTCGTCTTTGTTCGTGGCATCATAACCGATTGCATAAAGGGTCATTTCTTCCTGAGCGTAGGACGTAAGGTCTGCGTTCTGGTCCACATAGATGTAACGTGTCTGACCGATTTGCGGATTTGTCTTGTCGAATGTATCGTCATCTCCGCTTCGTCTTCCAATCGGAATAATCTGTATTTTGTCGGATGCCGGCGGTACGAACTGCTTGATTGTCGGTTCGGTCAATTCCGGTAGACTTTCGTCAAAATCAGCAGTCCTTGGTGCAACGGATGCACTGCTTCCGCTTCCTTTCGGTATGTATTTCCTTACCGCTGATGATGAGACTTTTGAAGTTAAGCTCGTGTTGACGTTTGCGTAGGTGATTGTTTTTCCGCTTATGCCTGTGAGGGTGATTACGCTCTTGTTCGGATCCAGTTTGACGACCGATGTAGAAGGGTTCGTTGGATCGTAGGTGTGGCTTTGTGATGAATCTGCACTTGGAGTTGCAACTGCGGATTTTGGAGACGTAACGTTTCCGGATCTGTCCAAAAGGTATAGCGTAAATGTATATTCGGTTCCGTTGGTCAGATTTTTGACTTCCAAATATCCCTCGTTGTCCTCAATCACTTTGTCTTCGATTGGACTTGAACTTGAACTTGAACTTGGGCCGTATGAAAGGTGAAGTTCGTATGATGATATTGAACCGGTCTCCCATGAAACTATGGCACCCCCGTCAATTCCGGTTGCATTCACCGATATGATTGTTCCGAAAAATTCCGGAAGTATCAAGTTTAATATGTCAAGGCAGCTTGTCATGCATAGTGAAGTTAAAATCAATGCCGCTGCTCCCAAGATTCCCAAAACCTTCTTTTTCATAAAAGCCTCCTGAAAAAAAGTTTCCGTTAATATGAAAGTATCTGTTTGATGCATCCGTTTCCGATCTGGTTAAACGGTCTGCATCGTCATTTTAATCTAAACGTGACTTCGTAAGGTCCTTCTTTCTCTGGATAGGTTACGTCGTTATCGGTAAAATCATCGTCCAGCTCGTCAAAGTATGCACGGAGGACGGC
>CACYBG010000212.1 GCA_902772605.1 uncultured Spirochaetaceae bacterium | reverse complement strand
TACACGATGGACCGGGTTTCCCGTGCTTATGGAACCAAGGTCGTTCTTAAGGATATCAGCATTTCATATTATTACGGTGCAAAGATTGGCGTTATAGGTGAAAACGGTGCAGGTAAATCATCTCTCTTTAAAATCCTTGCCGGTGTCGATAAGGATTTTACCGGTGAGACGACCGTTTCGCCCGGATACAGCCTCGGTTATCTTGAACAGGAACCGTATCTTGAACCTGGAAAAACAGTCCGCGAAATCGTTATGGAAGGATTGAAGCCCGTAACTGATTTGCTTGCCGAGTTTGATAAGGTGAACGAAGCGTTTGGAGATCCTGATGCTGATTTTGACAAGCTTTGTGCAAGACAGGCCGAGCTTCAGGAAAAACTGGATGCAGCGGATGCATGGAATCTGGATGCGAACCTTGAACTTGCCATGGACGCTTTGAGATGTCCTCCGCAGGATCAGGTTGTAGACGTGCTGTCTGGAGGAGAACGCCGTCGTGTTGCCCTGTGCAGACTTTTGCTTCAGCAGCCTGACATACTTCTTCTTGATGAACCTACCAACCATCTTGATGCTGAGACCGTTGCATGGCTTGAGCGTCATCTTCAGAATTACAGCGGAACCGTAATTGCAATCACCCACGACCGTTATTTTTTGGACAACGTTGCCGGATGGATTCTGGAAATGGACCGTGGAGAAGGATATCCGTTCAAGGGAAACTATTCACAGTGGCTTGAGGCAAAGGAAAAGAGACTTGCTCAGGAAGAAAAGCAGGCATCGGTCAGAAGAAAGCAGATGCAGGAAGAGCTTGACTGGATTCATGCGGGAGCTAAGGGTCGTCAGGCAAAACATAAGGAGCACATCACGAAGTACGAACAGCTCCTTGCTGAAGAATCAAAGCGCATTCAGCTAAAGGATTCCCAGATTTCGATACCTGCAGGTCCTCGCCTTGGCAACCTTGTAATCGATGCCGAAAAACTTACGAAGAGTTTCGATGACCGCGTGCTTTTTGAAAACCTTGATTTCCACATTCCAGCCGGAGCCGTAGTTGGAATCGTCGGACCGAACGGTGCGGGTAAGACGACATTGTTCAAGATGATTGCAACTGCTGCCGGTCAGAAAGTTCAGATGCCCGATGGAAAAGAAGGTGAGGAAAAGCCTGATTCAGGCAACCTGAAGATCGGTGAAACCGTAAAGCTTGTTTATGTCGATCAGATGAGGGGCAAGCTTGATCCGAACAAGACCATATATGAAACCTTGAGCGGCGGGTCCGATCTGGTAAGACTCGGTGCAGTCGATGAAAAGGGAAGGCCCCTTAACGGTGCAATCCGTGAAATCAATGCACATGCCTACTGCTCCTGGTTCAATTTTTCAAGTGCGGAACAGAACAAAAAAATCTCTGTGCTTTCCGGCGGTGAAAAAAACAGACTCAACATGGGCATGATGTTCAAGGAAGCCGGAAACGTACTTCTCCTTGACGAACCGACAAACGATCTGGACATCTCTACGACCCGTTCATTGGAAGAAGCCATCAACGAGTTCGCGGGAGTCGTCATGGTAATCAGCCACGACCGTTATTTCCTTGACCGAATCTGCACGCACATACTTGCCTTTGAAAACAACTCCGAAGTAAAGTGGTTCGAAGGAAACTGGTCCGAGTATGCCGAATGGAGGAAAAAGATGTTCGGAGAAGACGTCGATCATCCTCACAAAACCGTGTACAGGAAATTGGTCAGGTAAAAATCTGTTTTTAGCTGTTAAGACTTTAATAAATCCGTCGGTGAAAAAAAACTTGCCGGCGGATTTTTTTTAATTGATAATTGAGAGTTGATAATTGAGAGTTGATAATTGAGAGTTGATAATTGAGAGTTGATAATTGAGAGTTGAAAGGTGTCGTTCCGTGAAATGATGGTTCTCTAGGAGGATTGACGGATTTTCGCTTAATATTTGGAAATCCTATTGAAAATAAATGCGTAAATACGCAAAAATTTTCAGTAGAAATTGTCAAATAATCAAGTATGTGGTAGAATTATTGAAAATAAATGCGCAAATAC
>CACYBG010000211.1 GCA_902772605.1 uncultured Spirochaetaceae bacterium | reverse complement strand
TTTTCCACGAAGTGGAAAATGGGAGCCTTACGACCAAGCACAATTTTCAACCTGACCAGAGAAAAAAAATCTTTCATCCTCTGGTGTTTTTTTTTGCAAAAACGTGTATACTCGTTTTCTATGGAAGAACTTTTGACAATTTACACCGACGGAGGATGTTCCGGAAATCCCGGTCCGGGAGGATGGGGATGCGTCATAATTGACGGCGGAAACGTAACGAAACTCAGCGGCGGCGAAAAAGCCACAACCAACAACAGGATGGAACTTTCCGCCGCAATCGCAGCGCTGGATGCCGCCGTCAAGAACAATGATTGGCGCACACGGAAAATAGAAGTCTACTCTGACAGCCAATACGTTAAGAACGGTATCACCTCATGGATAAAGAACTGGAAGAAAAACGGATGGAAGACCGCCGCAAAAAAACCGGTTCTGAATCAGGACCTGTGGATTGCACTGGACGAACTTTACGGTCAGCTCAACATAGAATGGAAATGGGTCAAGGGACACGCAGGGGTCGAATACAACGAAATCTGCGACCAGCTTTGCAAAATGGAGATGGGAAAATTCCTTTAAGCAACCTGACATTTCTTTTTGGATGAAGGCATGGATTCTGAATTTCAGCTTCTGCTTGCAAACGGAACGGACTTACGGTCGGCTTTCCATGCGCTTCAATGAATTTCGACCGCATTCAACGACTGAAAATGAACATAAACAACAACTCCACGAAAGTAAAAAAGGAACTTCTGGTCAGGATAGCCAGACTTCAGCTTGCAGGCGAACTTGATTCCAGAAAAATCAACAGGATACCGATTGAAATGCGTCCTGCGGGAACTCCACCAATAGGATGCTGCACCTACCACGACAGGGAACTTCTGAGGATGAGGATTCTTGCCCGCATGGGTATATCCGTTGAAAAATACAGCGACCTGAACGACCTTGACGATTATGCAAAGGAAGCCCTGTCCAGAGAAAAACCGACATGGCCGATGATTACGGTCCTTCACGAAGCCTGCAACGGATGCGTAAAGCAGAACTTCATGGTCACCAACGCATGTCAGGGATGTTTCGCACGTCCATGCATGGTCAACTGTCCAAAAAAAGCCATACACATAATCCACCATGCACACATCGATGCGGAAAAATGCATTCACTGCGGACTCTGTGAACAGAACTGTCCGTACCATGCGATAATCAAGATTACAGTTCCATGTGAGGCAGCATGTCCAGTCGGAGCAATTTCCAAGGGTGAAGACGGTCATGAAGTCATTGACTTTCACAAGTGCATATACTGCGGAAAATGCATGCAGGAATGTCCATTCGGAGCCATGATGGACAAGAGTCAGCTTGTGGACGTAATCAAGCACATAATGAACGGACAGAAGGTAAGCGTGATGTACGCACCGGCAATCGCATCGCAGTTCAAGGTAAGTTCCGAACAGCTTGAAGCAGGATTCAAGAAACTTGGATTCACCGAAGTATACGAAGTCGCCCAGGGTGCAGACATCTGTGCGGAAAAGGAAGCCGCTGAATTTGAAGAGCGCATGAAGAAGGGAGACAGGCTCATGACCACCTCCTGCTGTTCGGCATATGTCCGTGCAGTCCACATACACGTACCGGATTTGGACCCATGCGTTTCTGAAACGAGAAGCCCCATGCACTATGCCGCGGAAATTGCAAAAAGGGACAATCCTGAATGCGTAACCGTTTTCGTAGGTCCCTGTCTTGCAAAAAGGCGCGAAGGATTCGACGACGATTTCGTGGATTACGTAATAACCGCCGAAGAACTGAATGCATTCTTTGAAGCGAAGGATATCGACGTAACAAAGCTTGAGCCGCTAATAAAGCAGGATAAGCCAAGTGCAAGCGCAAGGAATTTCGCCCGTTCAGGTGGAGTCGCACAGGCAGTTCGATGCAGGCTTAAGGATCCGTCCATACTCAAGCTGGATGTAATCAACGGATTGAATAAGGAAGGAATGAAAAAACTCCGCTACTATGGTGACATAAATGCAGGTCGCGTGAAACCGGACGAAAAAACCGGAAACCTGGTTGAAGTCATGAGCTGTGAAGGCGGATGCATAGCAGGTCCATGCGTCGTTCAAAAGGTAAACCTTGCAAACGTGCAGCTGGATAAATACGTAAAGTCTGCGGGTGTCCAGTAAACCGAACGGCAGTCATCCGACGTTTAACCGTCCGGGCTAGGGATTGGATGGATGAGCGAAGCGAAAACCCGCGGAGCGGGTTCGGAGGCGAAAGCCGGAGTCCAGGAAAGCCCGCCCCCAAGCGGATGCACAGCATACGTTTGGGGGAGCCTCCATATTTTTTTGAAACGGACTTTTATCGGAGATTTAATTCCCTAAAGTTCCTCGGCCTTGACCGCAAAGAGCTTTATTCCTTCGCCCTTGAATTTTTCCTTTACGGACCTGATGATTTCCTTTATCCTGTCGATTTCTTCGTCCTTGATGTATGAAATCATTACGAAATTCGTTTCGGGCCAGGTTGCATTTCCCATCTTGTAATCGTCGCCTCCCCTTCCGTACACCATGGGCAGTGTCGTATAAAGGATTCCGGGCATGTAGTTTTCGAGTGCTTCGGTTATGTCTTCCTCAACGGACTTGTTTGAAATAATTTCTATCCTGTACATAATTCCCCTCAGTTTGACTCAGAAGTTTCGAGCGATTTCACCACGATTGATTTTACG
Source organism: uncultured Spirochaetaceae bacterium (assembly GCA_902772605.1). Classification (GTDB taxonomy): domain Bacteria; phylum Spirochaetota; class Spirochaetia; order Treponematales; family Treponemataceae; genus Treponema_D. The sequence goes on along the minus strand of CACYBG010000211.1, from coordinate 8,406 downwards.
CCGGACTTCCGCTTTTTCATGACCAGCGAATAGAGTACCGGTATGAAGAAGAGCGTTATGAACGTTGACGAAATCAATCCTCCGACGACGGTGACTCCAATCGGCTGTATCATTGCGGCGGTTCCGTTTCCTGATGCAAAGCACATCGGGAGCATTCCAAGTATGGTCGTAAAGGTTGTCATCAGGACAGGACGCAGACGGCTTTTTCCAGACTGATAGCAGGCTTCCTTCAATTCAACTCCGCGGTCAACCAGAAGGTTCGTGTAATCGACAAGGATGATTCCGTTGTTTACGACTATTCCGACGAGCATTATGAGTCCGATTGCAGAAAGTATGGAGATTGCCTGGCCCGTGACCTTGCAAATAAGTACGACGCCGATAATCAAAAACGGTATGGTCGTCATGTTTATCAGCGGGGCCTTGAAGCTTTCGTATGTTGCCGCCATGACACCGAAGACCAGAAGTATGGCCATGAGGATTATGAGTCCATAGGTTCCCATCTGGCTTGTCGTTTCCTTCCATGAACCTTCGTAGCTGAGGGTCACTCCGTCGGGCATTATGAACGTATTCGATATGGCTTCCTTAATCTGATCTTCTGCAACGTTCGCATTCATTTCGGTCAGAAGGTTTGCCGTTACATGGACGATTCTGTTTCGGTTTTCATGCCTTATGCTTATCGGGCCCATTCCCTTTACGACGCTTGCAACGTTGGCTACACAGACCGGTCCCTTGCTTCCGTTGACGTAAATGCGTTCAAGGTCGATTACGTTCTGCCTGTCTTCCGGCCTGAGCATTACATAGACGGAATAATCGGCACCCTTTTCACGGTATGTGGTTGCAACGCTTCCTTCCAGAGCCGCCTTGATTTCACGTGCTACCGTACTGACGCTGACTCCGAAATTGTAGGCCCTCTGCCTGTCGATTTCTATTTCGACCTGCGGAAGTCCGTCCGAAGTATCGATTGACGCTTCACCCAGATTCGGATTTGATTCTATTATGTCTGCGATTTTGTTTGCGACTTCCAGAGCCTGATCCAGACTTGCACTCTTTACTGCGATGTTTATGTCGTCACCGCTCATCTGCTGCCTCATTCCGCGTCCGAAATTGAAGGTCACGTCCGTGTAATCGTTGAAGTGCGCCCTGAGTTTCGTCCTTATGTCGTTGTCGGTGTCCACCTGTTTTTCAGGTTCAGGAAGATTTATCTGGATTGAACCCGTGTAAGACGAACCGCCTCCGCCACCTCCGATGCTTGCAACTATGGTATCGTATCCCTTGATTTCGCTTTCGACTATTTTCTGGAAATCGTTTATTACGGATGCAGTCTCTTCAAGGGATGTTCCGGACGGCATGGCGATGGAAAGGCTTACGGAACTCTGCCTGCTGTTCGGCATCATTTCGATTCTTATCGTCCTGAGGAAAATAAGTGAGATTGCAAGTGCCGAAAAACACATGACAAGGGTCGCAGCCCTGTGGTTCAACGCTCCAGCCAAAGCCCTGTCGTAAATTTTCTGAACGGCTCCCTGTGCCTTACCGAAGAGTCCATAGATGAATTTCAGGACCGGATTTTTCACGGGCTTTTCATTTCTGTTCGTAAGCGGAAGGAAATGTCCTGCAAGTACCGGAATCAAGAATATTGCGACCAAGAGCGAACTGACCAATGCAATCACTATGGTAAAGATAATCTCCTTGAACATCTGTCCCATCATGCCAAGGTCCTTCATGAAGAAAAGGAACGGAACGAAAACGCAGATTGTCGTAAGGTTTCCTGAGATGATGGACATCATCATTTCCTGGCTTCCAAGTATTGCGGAAATCTTCGGTTTGGTTCCCCTGAGCCTGTAGGCATAGATGTTGTCTATCATGACGATGGAGGCATCGACTATCATTCCGACTCCAAGAATCAAGCCTGTCATGGTCATCATGTTGAGGGTGATTCCTGCGAAATTCATGCACAGAAGCGTAATGATTATGGAAAGCGGGATGGACACACCGATTATTATCGTACTCTTGAAATTGCAAAGGAAGACGAAAAGGACTATGACGGCCAGAATTATTCCCTGCCATGCCGACTCAAGCAGAGTGCTGAGTGTGTCGCGGATCGATTCCGTTTCATCGCTGACTATTTCAAGGGTTATGTCATCCGGAAGTATGGCCTTGACTTCTTCGATTTTCTTATAGACTGCATCGGCAACCGTTACCGAATTCGTGCCCGACTGCTTTGTGACCGAAATGTAGACGCCCGGAACTCCGTTTATGTAGACGTAGCTGGATGCATCGGTGTAACCCATGTACGCGCGGCCCAAATCGGAAACCCTTACCCCGTATCCGTTTATCGTTGCAACCACGGTGTCGTTTATCTCATCGATGGACTTGTATTCACCGGTCGTCCTTACGGAATATGATTTGGTACCTTCGATTATGGAACCGCCTCCAAGCTCGATGTTCTGCCCCGAAAGAGACGATGAAACTGCGGAAAGAGAAAGTCCGTATGCTTCAAGCCTGTTCTGTTCAAGCTCCACGCGGACAATTTTCGTTCGTCCACCCATGACGCTTGCTTCACCGACTCCATCAGCCTGTTCAAGAACGTCAAGAATGTAATCCTCTGCAATTTTCTTAAGGTCGTCGGTAGTCCTGTTTCCGCGGATTGAAATGCGCATGATTGAAGACGCTGACGAGTTCATCTTCATTATGGACGGGCTTACGTTGTCGGGAAGGGACCTTGACACGCGGTCGAGCTTATCCCTTACGTCGTTGGTCATTTTGTCCAGATCGGTTCCATAATTGAATTCGAGCGATATCCTGCAGGAACCTTCGGATGACGTTGAAGTTATCGATTTAAGTCCGTTCAGGCTTACGAGCGAATTTTCAAGCGGAGTCGTAACTGATTTTTCAACCGATTCAGGACCTGCATTTGCATAGGATGCCGAAATCATGAGGTACGGATATTCGGTGTCGGGCATGAGGCTGACTTCGGTTTTGCCGATCGTAAACGCTCCCATCAATCCAAGGAGTGCAAAAACTATGAGAACAAGAATAGGGTGATCAAGGGTCTTCTGACTGAGCATCAGTTTTTCACCTCCGCAGGCTTATCCTTGAAATCGGGCCTATCCTTCATGTCAGGCTTTCCCTTGAAATCTGGTTTTCCAGCTCCATTGAATCCGGCGGCATCGGGAGGAACCTGCTTGGAATCCTCTGTCGGAATTCCGTTCGTTATGTCCTTGATTGCGGCTCCGTTACTCAGGACCCTCATTCCCTCTACGACTACGGTTTCGCCTTCATCGATTCCCTCAAGAATCTGTATGTCCGCATCGACCGATTTTCCGACCTTTACGAACCTCTTTTCTACGGTATTGTCGGACTTTACTATGAACACGTACCTTTCACCGTTGTTTTCCGTAACTGCATCTGCGGGGATGGTGATTGCATCGTCGTAAACGTCGGTCCAAAGCTTTACCTTTGCAAACATGCCGGATTCAATCCTCGGATCCTTTTCGTCAAAATTGAGGATTACCTTTTTAGTCCTGCTTGATGCATCGACCAATGGGGAAACCCTGGAAACCGTCGCAACGAAATTTACGTCGGGATAAGCTTCAAGCGTAATGTCGGCCTTGAGTCCCTTTTTCAGAGACGACACGTAACGTTCGGGAACTGAGACCGTCATCTGAAGGTTGTCCACGTCCCCCACCCTTGCGATTGCGGTTCCCGTACTCACCTTGGTTCCGACGCGGAGGGGTGCTGAAGTTACGGTTCCTGAAATCGGTGCGGTCACCGGACTGTTTGCATAGTATTCCCCCGGAGAAGAAGGATCGACATAGGCAATGACCTGCCCCCTGTAAACCCTGTCGCCAAGAGCAACGTTCACGCGGACAATCCTTCCTCCGATATCGGGATATGCATCGACCGAAGTCTGAGCTTCTATTTCACCGTTTGACTTGACGTAATCATGAAGTTCACCCTTTGCTGCAACCCTAGTCTTTACGGAAACGACGTTCTGCATTCCGCCACCGCCCCATGCACCTCCCCTTCCGAAGGGCATACCGCCTGGCATTCCACCGGGCATACCGCCGTTTGATCCTCCCTTGAAAAATACAAAGAACACTGCAAGTCCAACCAAAACAATCGATATGACAATCAAAACCGCTCCGATGAACTTTCTGCGCGGCTTTTTTTCCGTCTGCTTCATTTATATCTCCAAAAACAAAATCAATGCAATTCAAACAGTGAGTCTTATGCTACTGTTCGGCAACGGTATCGGTCAATGTACCGAAAGGAAGACCCATTGCGTTTTCAAGTTCCAGAATCACGGATGCAAGCTTGAGAACATCGGACTTTAATCCCAACTGAGCCTGCTGCAGCTGTGAAAGCGAGTTCTGAAGCGACATGAAATCCCTGGTTCCGCGACCGTAAGCCTGAGCCATCATTCCGTAAGCCTGTTCCGCAAGGTTTACCGACTTTTTACGGAGGCTTATGCTGTCCTGACACTGCTTTATCTGCTTTCTGTATCCATCGATGTTTATGGCAGAGGTCGCCTTTGCATTTTCAATGTCCATCTCCAGATTCTCGATGGTCGTAATCTGATTCTGTATGTTCTGGCCGCCCGATGACCACGGCAGATAACCGTCAAGAGGAATGGAAACCGAAAGCGAAATCGAACCGTAATTCTGGCTCCTCAATCCCGTGTCCGTATTTCCGTTTGCGCTGTATGAATAACCGGCGTTCAATGAAGGACCCCATGCTGCAAATCTGGTCGCAAGGAGCGAATTTTTCGCAATCTCAAGCTGCTTTTCATAGTTTGCAATCGATGCGGTATGTCCCTCAACCTGATTTACGTTTACGTCTCCAAGGTTCATTATGTCGTCAAGCGACCCGACAAGCACGATTTCACATGACTGCGGGATTCCAAGTATGAGCTTGAAATTTGCAATGTCAACTTCGTAGCTTCCCTTCGCCGCATCCAGGGAGATTTTTGCATTCTGAAGTGCATTCTGGGAACTCAGGACGTCAAGAGACGAAAGGGTTCCGTGATTGTATTTCGTAAGGTTTGAATTGTACTGAGCCTCTGCCTTATCGACCGCAGCCTGAAGGAGTGCTATGTTTTCCTTTTCATATAGAAGGGAATAGTACACTTTTCGGACGTTCATCTCCACCGCCCTTACGCTTGCATCATACACAAGCTGCTGAAGTTCGTAGTTAAGCGAAGCTGATTTTACCGACGTATATATTGAAGGACTTAAAGTCAGGCTGATGGAGCCTCCGAGCGAAAAAGTTGCCGGACTCGGACTGTCTGTGAACGCCTTGCTGAAACTGAATGATGCACGAATCGAAGGAATCAGCGTGCCCCAGACGTAATCCATCTGACGTTTTTTCTGCTCAAGGGTCTTGTTTCCCTGCCTGATTGAAAGGTTACCCTCAAGTGCATAATCGACAGAATCCGCTATGGTCAGTTCTATTTTCGAAGGAAAGTCTCCCGAAGATTTTTTTCCATCGCCCTCCGCTGCAAAGGCTGAAAAAGTTGCCGACAGCAGACAGAGCAGTGCGGGAAAGGCCTTAAAGAAAGTTTTCATAATGTCATCCTGATGTTTTTGAATTCGCCCGCCACTTATACCGATTTCAAGTTTAAATGACGGGCAATGATAAACCAATATACAGAAAAATGGATGTTCGGGCAAAAAAAAGGCGTTATTTTTTTATAAAATTCTGTTATGGAAGACTTTATGCAGCATCCAGCCGCTCAATCCACCAGAGTATAGGTGTCGCTGTAATTCGTCAGAGGGTCGCCAAGGGAAGCCTTCTTTATGTCCTTAAGGCATTCCGGCACTTCCGTAAATTCATAGTCTGCAAAGTAAAAATCCATGCCGTCGCTTTTTTCGGTCCAATACTTCAGTTTTCCCTTGATTTTTCCATCCCGACTGCATTTAAAGACCTGCTGGAAAACTTCGCCTGAAACTCCGGTCATGCCGATTGAATACACGTCGCCTGAAAATTCGGTGCCTGCATCATTCCATCTGACAAAGGCATAGTGTACGTTGCTCTGACTGCCGTAATCCTGCTCCATGTTTTCAGGATCCGAAACGTAATCGGAAAAAACGAATTCGTTTCCATAGATTATCATATTGAATTTCATGTCGTCGTCGCAGCCCATCATAGTCAGAGCCTGTGGATTTTCCGGAGGGATTTCCTTAAGTTCAAGGCTCTTACCGTCGGACGAAAGATTATAGTCGTAGGAAAGCATGGTTTCAAGAACCGAGCGTCCATGTGATTCATAGCTTTTCCCGATTATGGTCTCATAGATTTTCTTGGATTCGTCGTCAATCTTTACGTATGAGGATTCAATCATTCCGTCCAGGTTTTCTGTCATGTCGTCCATCAGGACCTTGACGTATTCATCCAGCGATGAAGTCAGCTTTCCGTCGACATAAAGGTTTGAAGCCGCAAGATAAAGTTTTTTTGCAGACGAATCGTACCTGTATTCCGCATTGTAATTGAGGACCTGCATCTCCTCGTCATCCTCACCACCGATGGAACTGATCAGGACCGTTCCGTCATTCTTGAATTCCAGGCGGTTTCCAAAGGAGCTGAATGTTTTTCCGGCAAACTCATCCGTACCGACATTTTTCGGAAGATTGGGCTTCTGCACTCCGGTTTTTGAACAGGACGCAAGAAATAACGACAGTACCAAGGGAAACAAAACCAACTTTTTCTTCATATATAACTCCAAACGGGCAAATGAAAATTCACCCGGATTTTAAACAGAATGCAAGCGATTCATTCACGCTCAGAAATTTCATCGGAGGCGTTCATCCAGTAAAGCCTTTGCGTAAGGATTTTCGATGCCTTGAATTCACCGTCCTTGGGAACGAATGTTTCATCGGGAATCGACAGGGACTTCAAAATGCATTCAACGCTCTGAGAATCGGAAATTTTTTCACCGACCGTTACGCTGAATGAGGCTTTTCCGACGGGAATCAGATTTACGGTTCCAGCCGACCTGTCCCTTACGAATTCGTAGAGCATCGATTCAAGCCTTTCACCCTTATGAGAAACCGTACCGCCAAAAGTCTTCCAATCATCATCCACAGGCATCCTGATGAAAACCGATTCATCAGAAAGCGTAACGGTTCCGTCAAAACCGTCTTTCTTAAAGACAAGCGATGGCGATGAAAGCCCTCCTCCACCGACCGGATTTTCAAAAAGGATTCCGTCTCCTTCCTGAACGACGGACATGGATTTCAATTCAAAAAGCAAACGGTCAACGTAAGATGAAACGCGCCCATGTACGAGCGACTTCCAATCATGATTTTCTTCTATAAATATGTCGCCCACGCACTCATTGATTTTATCAATCCACATTCGGGTAAGCCTTTCGCTGATGATTCGTGAACCTGTAAGCTCTTCCGCACCATCAACCATGGCGATCCTCTTAACGTGCAGGATTCCGTTCGGTGCATCAAGCGCATATTCTGCAAGCCAGCTGACGTTCATGGGAAAAAATCCGTCGATGACAAAGCTTTCGTCCATCCGGAGTTTCCTTTCATCGATGAAATTCCATGAAAGCGAATGTTCATCCTCGAAAAGCGAGAACGATTTGCCTGCCAAAGTGTTTTCTCCGGCTCCATCGGGAAGAACCGAAACGTCAATCTTATCCGATTCAATTTCAACAGGCTCGGATGAAAATCCGTCCGACCGGAATTTCAGTTTCAAAAACGAAAACAGGACTATGGATGCAACGGCTGCAAGCGACCAAAAAATCAGCGATAAAAACTGTCTATTCATTCAGATACTTAAACGCCTCTGCACCTTGAAGTTTAACGGACATCGGTGAATTCCAAAGGTTTGCAAACTCAAGAATGGAATTTGCCTCCGAAATGGTAAACGACTTTTTCCCCGAGTCATCATAGGCCTTTATGCTCAGCGAAAACTTCATGGGAAGGGAATCCAATGCTGAAAAATCATAATTTTCGAGCGCTTCAACCATGGAATGCATCAAGTCAAGGTAATCTTCATCAATCCTGCCTATGAATGACGCCCTGTACGAAACGATCAGCTTTCCGCCGACGTCACCCCTCCTTATCGATACTCCGAAACACATTTCATCAGTATTTTCAACATCCATGTACTTTATCTTGTCACCGAAAAGATTTTCGTCCGCAAAACCCATGTCGAAAAAGTCCTGAACGTTACAGTCGATAAACTGCATGATGTTTTCGAAAAAATCAGTGCTGAACTCGGTTTCAGACCTTCTGACGGTTGAACCTGCACAAATCGTGTCGGTAACGGTAAAAGGCTCGGACTTCATAAAGGACTTTACTTCACGGACATTGTTGACGGACTCAAAGACCAGTTCGGTTTCGGAAGACGATTTAATCACTCCGGTTTTACCGTCCGGCTTTCTTTCAACGGACATGC
>CACYBG010000210.1 GCA_902772605.1 uncultured Spirochaetaceae bacterium | reverse complement strand
GATTGATCAGGCAGTAAAGAGCGGTGAACTTGATGGCTTGACAGAATCCCTGAAGTCTCTCGGTTCAACACTCGAATCAACTGATACAAGCTCAACTGATTGGGGTGAAGAATTCTCAAAGAACCTTTCTGACGGTTTAAAGGGTGTTGTTGATGGCGTAGAGGGCGGAGTAAAGAACGGTCTCAATGATTTGGGCAACGCACTCAAGAGCCTGGGTGATTCTCTCAGCAACTAATAATCATTAATGCATTTTGAAGGCTGCAAAAGACATCATGTTTTTTGCAGTTTTTTTTTCGAGAAGTTTATGTTTCCTTTCCTTGATTTACATTTTATAAAAATCCCAATGTACGGTCTTTGCATTGTCGTTGGCGGAATTATCGGTTGCAGTCTTGTCTGTTTAATCTGCAAAAAGCTCAAAAAAAACATCCTGGATTTTATAATCGTCGCTGCGGTTGGAATCGGATTTTCGTTTGTTTTTGCAAAACTGTTTTACATTTTCGTGACCTATCCAATCAATCTGATTCCGAAACTGATTTATAAAATGTTCACCGATCCGAAAAATTTCCCGATGTCCGGAGGATTCGTTTTTTACGGCGGTGTCTTTGGCGGTGCGCTTGGATATTTTGTCGGGACGAAAATCGCAAAATGTAAATTCACTGATTTCAATGAAACCTTGACTTTCCTGGTCGCTTTTGTTCATTCGTTCGGTCGTCTCGGCTGTTTCTGTGCGGGCTGCTGTTATGGAATCCATTATAACGGTCCATTTGCAATTCGATATGTAAACCCGATTTCTCCGGTTGAACCGAATGTCGGCATTTTTCCTGTCCAGCTTTTGGAATCGGCACTCCTTATGATTTTCGCAATCACAATGTTCATCCTGATTATGAAAAACAAAAAGGTCACGATTTTTTATTATACAATCTATTATTCCATCGTGAGGTTCTGTCTGGAATATCTGCGTGGAGATGTGGAGCGTGGAAAGCTTTGGATTTTTTCGACATCGCAATGGATAAGCATTTTCCTTTTCGTCGCATCTATAATCTGCATTGTTGTTTTGGGAATCGTCAAAAGAAATCGGAAACTTCCGGCCAATCAACCCGCGGATGGTGGGCAAACAAACGCACTGAAAAATTAATTTACGGAAGATATTCGGACTGGATGTTTTTCAGCGAATCGAAAAGCCGATGCTTTTTTTTAAGGTCTCCGTCCGTTAATTTTTCGAGCCTTGCGCGCGCTTCCTTTCTGCCTGAATTGTCCTGATAGGAACACGTGCATGTCGTTGAGATGTATGAAAAATCTTTTCCGTGCTGTACGATTTGGTTCACGTCGGCATAACACAGCGGACGGATGATTGTCAACGGATAATTTCTGTACGAAAGTCTTGGCGGCATGGTTGACAGTTCGCCTTTGTTCAGCATGTTCATCAACAGCGTTTCAAGTATGTCGTCAAGATGATGCCCAAGCACAAGTTTTGTAAATCCATTTTTGAGTGCATAATTCAAAAGTTCGGTGCGTCTCTGTGTTGAACACCACCAGCAGTTCATCTTTCTGTTTTCTTTCAATCGGCCCAAAACATCGACTTCAAGATTTTTGCAATCAACGTCCCAGGACTTGAACAGGCGTTCCAAATCAGCATTGAGCGGAGGAGTGATTTCGGAATGGATGTGCATGGCCGTAAAATCAAAGTTGGCGTTCGGCCTTTTTTTTCGTGTTGAAAAATAATGGACCAGAGCAGTCGAGTCTTTTCCGCCTGAAGCTCCAATCAAAATTCTGTCGCCATCTTCAATCATGTTGTAATCAAAAATCGCTTTGTCAATCAAACGGAAAAGATACGGTTGCGGCACAATCAGACTCCAAAGGTTCCTTCGACTTCACTGAGCAATGCTTCGTAAAGCGTACTTTTGTCCTTGTTGGTTTTGCGGATTGTTGCTGCCATTCTGCGTGCCAAAATCAATGTGACTCGATATCCGAAAAGCGGTTCACTGTCAGCAAGCTGTAAAAAATCGTTTCCGGAAAGTGCAATCGTTTCACAGTCGGTTATTGCAATGACGGATGCGGAACGTGTGTCCTGACCAATCAATGCGGCCTCTCCAAAAAAGATGTTCATGGAATCATCAAGATTGGCAAGCGCAATCGTGTCGTTTGAAAATGTTTTTTGACAGACCTGAACGCTGCCCTTGTAAAGTATGTAAAAAAGATCACCCTTGTCGCCTTCGCGGATTATGGTTTCGCCTTTTTTAAAATGGTGCGGAACAAGCCTGTCGTAAACCTTTTTGAGTATTGAACGGTCTTCCGGGATGTCGGGGTCAAATGAAGAGAAAATTTCCATTTTGGTCAGCTTGGGAAGAATCTCTTCGAAATCCACTCTTGGACTTGTGGTTGTCTTTGGTTTCGTAATCATTCCTGAGTCTCCTTTCCCTTAACGAAAATGGCCTTTGAGTTTGCCTGGATGATTGTTTCATCGTCCGGTGCAAAAACTGGATTGTTGCTTTTCAAGGTCTTTACTTTCTTGAGGTTGTCTACGATTTTCTTTACGTCCGGATTTTTCTGGGCTTCACGCAATGCTTCCTTTCTGCGCTGGGTGAAATTTCCTGCGTTCAAAAGAAGTCCGATCAAAATTGAATTTGCATGGTGGGCGCGATCTGCGTAAATGAAATCCTTAAGATATTTGTATGTCTTTCCGATGAAGTCGTGCGGAATGTCTTCGATTATGATTCCCGAATATGCGTCCTTACCGATTAATTCACTGATGACGTTTGAATATCCCATGCCGCTTGATGCAGTTGCCAAAAGGCTTCGCTCATAGTCGGCTGTCAAAATGATTTCGTCGCAGTGAGCCAGATTCAAATGATTTTCAAATTTGGAATCGTAAAGTTCGGCTGCAATATAAATCGTGGGGTTCAGGTTTTTCATGGTCAGAACGGCCAAAACGGTGCGCGAATCGATTTCGAGCTGAGAGAATTTTTTTGATTTGTCTGAAATGACCAGTGCGCGGCTTGCATTTTTGATTTTAGCCTTGGTCAACGTATCTTCGTCGGAAAAATCTCCGGCAATGTATTTTATGTTCTTGAACTTCGGAATGGAACGCAACTGTTCGATTTCGTCCTGAGCTTCGTTTACCAAAACAATGCTGTCGATTTCAATGTCTGGATTTGAAGTGATTACGCTTTCCAGAATTTTATCAAAGTTATCTCGCCATCCGCATAACAGAAAATGTTTGTTAATGTCCTTCAATTTTGCAAGTCCCTTATTTTTTTTCATCTGAACATCCATAAAAATGGATGCGATTTTTCCGGTGATTGTACTGAACAGCAAGATTCCAGAAAGAAGGATTATAAAACTGCACAGTCTTCCAATTGGGGTTTCGACACAGATATCATAGTAGCCGGCTACAAAAGCAATTAAGAAATTCCAGATGCTGTCACCGAAGTGGGTCATCGTAACGCCCGCTTCATATTTGTAAATCACCTGAGTCAATATAATCATCAGACAGGTGAAAGCAATTATGAAATATGTTGCAGGACTTTTCAGTATTTTAAATAGAACAGAATTCTTAAAATGTTTAAGCCGCTTTGAAACATTATGCTTTACATCTTGGCTCATACTTACATTTTTCCCGTTTGTTGGAGAATTACTAAAAGACCGTAGTTGTATGTTGATTTACGGTCTGCTAAAAATCAGTTTGAACTTGGCATTATGAGTGCACAAACAAGATATGCAAGAATGCTTAATCCGGCAATGAAAGTGCACAGGACCCAAATCACCCTGACTAGCGTGGGATCAACGTTGAAGTATTCCGCAATTCCTGCACACACGCCTGCAATAATCTTGTTTTTTGACTTTACCAGTTTTTTTGACATAATAAACTCCTCTATTTAGTTTGTGGCCGCTTAAATTTGCATTGAACATGCGACTTATGTAAGGCAATCTCCAAAAATCAACGTTTCAACGGCTCCGGGCATCCCTAAAACTCGTATCCGCTGACTTTTAAAGATTCCCTCCATTAAATGTTATTCCATAAAAAGGAATCAGTCAATTGTTTTTACATGATGAATTTAAGCTACTATCAAAAAAAAATCGAATCTGATATAATGAAAAACATGGAACAGTACAAGAAAGAATTTATTGATTTTATGGTCGAATGTAAGGTTTTGAAGTTTGGTTCTTTCACCCTTAAAAGTGGACG
>CACYBG010000209.1 GCA_902772605.1 uncultured Spirochaetaceae bacterium | reverse complement strand
AGTTCCAGAGCACAGTCGATGGTGATTCCCTTGCACCAAAGGTCTGAAAGGGTATCTGCATCATGATTGAACCTGAACACATGTTCGTCAACCGTAAATCCAAGCTCCCTGAATTTCACGGCCGCATTTCTTACCGCCTTCCGAACCTGAGGGTCAACTTCAAAAATTCCGAAATCTTCCGTAAAGGCGATTTTGAGGTCTGAAGGGATGTTCTCAAGTTCCGCGTAAAAATCGGTGCTCCTTGGAAGGCTGTATGGGTCGCGCCTGTCTTCACGGCTCATATGGTTCATGAGTACCGCAGAGTCGGAAACCGTTTTTGTAAGGCCTCCGTTGAAGCACAGGGGATGTGTCGCCGACCAGGCATCCGGACGGCATACTGATGGAACGGTTCCAACCCCGGCCTTGAATCCGTAGAGGTTGCAGAAACATGCGGGAATCCTGATTGAACCGCCTGCATCTCCTCCTTCCGCTATCGGGACAAGACCGTCTGCAACAGCCGCTGCGCTTCCTCCGCTTGAACCGCCTGAATTGAACTTGACGTTGAACGGCGTTGAAGTGGGACCGTACATCCGGTTGTCCGTAGTTCCCCTGAATCCGTAGGCTGGTGCGTTCGTCTTTCCTATTGCAATTCCACCGGCCTTTTCCATTGCCGTACAGAAAACGGAGTCGCTTTCATCTTCGGCAAGAAGGCACTCGACTCCTCCATGTGAAGACAGCCATCCCTTTTTGTTCGGGAGGAAATCTTTCAGTGCAAACGGGACTCCTGCAAACGGTCCGCAGTTTTCGCCTTTCATGATTCTCGATTCAAGCTCCCGTGCCTTTTCAAGTGCATGTTCGGGCTTTACGTATACGAATGCATTGATGGATTCGTTTCGCCTTTCAATCCTGTCCAGAAAATATTCAACGACTTCCGTTGGGCTGATTTTCCGTCCGTTTACAAGGCTTCCGATTTCAAGTGCCGAAAGTTCTTCCAGTTTCATATTGACTCCGCACCGTACTCGAATCTTGAAGGATCCCTGCTGATTTCCATTTTCTTGCAGTATTCGAAATATTCGCAACCGACTCCTTCCTTCTGCCATTTGCGGCATTTCCTGTAGGCGATGGGTGAGAATATGATTTCGCAGAAAAGCTCCACAAGTGCGCCGACCATTGCCATTCCGACGACCGTCAGTATTCCGTAGTAGTGGGCGAAGAGTGAGAATGCCATTGCGGTAAAGACGAAATTGTCTACGAACTGTCCTATCATCGTGCTGATGTAGGAGCGGGTGATGAATGCGGCCTTTCCGTCAGGATTTTTTACGAAGAGCTTTCCGATGCAGACGTTTACGAGTGCATTGACGATTCCCGAAAGGATGTATGCTGTCGTTGATGAAATCAAAATCTGCCATGGCTGGACTCCCGTTCCGGTAAATCCGAAAACCGTGTCGAATGAAGTGCTTGCACCGGGGAAGGGAAAATCCGAAGGTATTGAAGCGATGATGCCCAGGAATATTACTGCTATGGCGTTTATCAGTGCACCGAAAAGATTCAGCTTGATGGCAGCCTTTCCGCCGAAAGTTTTTGTGACCATATCCATGATGAGGAATACGGCCCATGAAAGGAAGAGTCCGCCGGTAATCGAAATGAAGTTGTTTTCACCGATTTTCAGTCCGCTCCAGACGATTTTGTTTGCCGCAAGGTTCATCGTGACGGTGCAGACCGTAAACAGTGCGACGACAGATGCCGGTATTGAACGCAGGAGCATCTTCCAGTCCTTTGAATCGAACAGCCATTTGGCCGTGTCCATAATCCAAGCGATAAGCTTTTTCATGATATCCTCGAAACTTGAAATTTTCAAAGACATGACGAGCCCATAAAAAAAGAGGGCCTTGTGAACCCTCTGTTTTTCCGGGAAACGTCGGCTGATCCTAAATGGTGCGAACCGGCGAATCCCTTGATCCCTATGGAAGCTCCGATCAATACGGAATGATTGACCGGACGTTCCCTGCAATCACCCGTGATTCCCCGTTATGCAAGGAATCGTCTGGAAATTGCAGATATCACAGTTTGCACTTGATGAGCCGCATTCGGACTATTAAGCGTTTCCCTAGTTTTGTTTAGAGACAGGATGGTTTCGAACTGTCTTATGAATTATGTCTGATGTAATATACATGATTGCGTGCGCCGTTGCAATACGTTCGGAATATAAATTTGAATGGCAGGTGAAAATCAGCTGTTGAGCCTTGAATGTACGTTCTTAAGGTATACGACGGTTCCTATCATCAGTATGCCCATGCTTAGCGACAGGGTGATGTAGGAGTCGGCATGGCTCATCACAAGGTGTCCGACAATCATCCCCAGGTATCCGAGTCCTTCGGGAATCCTTTTTTTCATTCCGAAGTTCAGGAAATTTCCGATCATCAGGAAAGTCACTGCAAATACGAAAAGGATGGCCCAGACGAACTGACCGTAGTTTGCGATTGCATGAGTGAAATTTGTCTGGAATTCGTTGACGCGCACCTTGCAGAGAGATGAAGTCAGCCAGCTGACCGCCGTAATTATGCCTATGAGTCCCTCGGATGAAAGGAATTTTTTCGTGACTGAAAAAATCGGCATGCATAGGACCGAAAGGTAAGCCATGGACCTTGAAAAGACTATGGTTTTTGAAAGCCCGACCAGAAGCATCGACGTGCATGGAATTCCCGACGACGGATATATGACGTTGAGTTTCCTGAAAAGCATCAGTGCGAATTCCTGATCCGGATAAAGGAGCCTGATTGCCTCAAGGAAACTGAAAATCAGGTATATGAGGAAGAATACTATTTCATCCGAACTTGTCTTTTCAAATCCCAGACAGATGAATCCTGCGACGGCCGTGGTGTATGCCGGGAAAAGCAGTATTGCAACGACAGCCGCATTTACGGACCTGTTTTCGTTCATGACTCCATCGGCAAGGTGTAGCTGTCCGTTAATGGCAAGGTATACCGTTGCTGCGGTGGATGCAATCAGGAATGTGAGTGAGACGATGAAAAATGTCAGGTAGAACTTGTTTCTGGTTCTCAGCGTCATCTGTTCAGAACCTTGCGGCCTCGACCATGTAGCGTATCGATTTTCCCGTGTCGTCGATTACCGTCTTTTCGACTATGAAAATCAGGCTCTTTCCGCATGAGTCAGTGAAAATCCTGTCTATCCTGTAGTTTGAGACTCCCTTTCGCTTCAGGTCCGGTGTTCCTATCTTCCTTGCGTCCAGTACGTTTCCGTCAGAGTCCATTTTTTCCAGGTTGATGTAGAACTTGGATTCGACCTTCTTTCCCTCGCCGAAATATTCCGGGACCAGGGTTATGTGGTAGTAGATCGATTTTTCTTCCGTTGAAGATTCGAAATCCTTGAATATGATGGTGTCAGTCGGCTTTTTTTCCTCGGACTCGCGTACATAGAGAAGGTTTGCAGGCTGAGAGGGATTGCATCCGTATTTTCCCCAGAACCATCTGCTTTTCCTGATCAAATCCTCGAAAGCCTTTTTTCCTGAAATGGAGGAGGTTCCCGATGTGGGCTTGGTCCTGAAAACGCCGCCTTCAACGTAATCGTTCTCACGTACGTCCACCGTGTAGATTTCGGCCCATGCCTGATATTTTACGTCGGTCTTTCCGTATTGTCCGAAAACGTAAGTCAATCCGTCCTCTGAAAATCCTATATCTGAAAATACGGCTGCGTCCCCTGCAAATACGGATGCCGCAAGTGCCGTGCATAATATTCCTACCAGAATCCTTTTCATACTTCCTCCCACATGAAAGCTTAAAGTTCTGAATTATCAGCAAAAAAATCGGAGCGAAAGGGGAATGGATGCCCGGTAAAGGTATGCCGTCCGCTTTAGGAAAACACTCCTATTCCCTTGGATTTTCGGAAAAAAAAACATGCGACTTTAGGATTGAATGAGTCGGGCGGAATCCTCCGTCGGATTATCCGTGCAGCATAGAAAAAAAATCTGCATTTTCGTGCCGAAACGCCTGTTCTGCGGAATATATATATAGTGAAACGCTGATTGATACGTGAAGCTTTAATCGGCGTTTCCCTGGGACTTTTTCAGCATTCGGTTGGGTTTTGGCTCCTGGAAAACGGGGGGTAAAACGTCGCATTTTCATGGGGACGCATGGATTTCAGCTGTTCCCGCAATTTAGGGCGTCGGGAAACTGCATCATTTTCCTGTGCGCCAGGAGGTTATGATTGTTTCAGAAAAAAAATGGCTTTCGTGCAGCGGGGCGTTACGTCCTGAATACTCTTCTTCCGGCTTCGGTTCTGGTTTCGGCTGTCATGCTTTCGACGGTTCCGTCAGGATGCCGCAGTTCAATAGAAGGGGTTGAATTCCTGGAGGGTGATTTTTTCCTTCCTCAGGTCGATTCCATTCAGGTCTGCGATTCAAACAGGATTTCCATGGATTTTTCCAAGGGAGTGACCATAGAGCGTGCCGGGATATGCAGCGAGGACGGTACGGAAGAATCGGTCTCGGTTGAATCTCAGGACGGTGAAAGGAGGGTCGATTTCGTAATGGAAAACAGGATGGTCATAGGCCGTAAATACGTAATAGATGCCGTTGCCGTGGACGAGAAGGGGAATTCCCTTACAGTAAGCGCCGATTTCCTGGGATACAACGACAGGGTTCCCTGCCTTGCACTTTCGGAAATCAGGATAAAGAACAAGTCGAAGTCTGACAGGTCTGAATTCGTGGAGCTTTATGCATTGACTTCGGGAAACCTTTCCGGTCTGGAACTTGTTTGTGCGTCGGACGGGGAATCAAAAAAGTATTCGTTTCCGCCCGTGGAGGTTTCCAAAGGGGAATACGTCGTTGTGCACATGAGGAACGGAAGCGACGGATGCAGGGATGAAACGGACGGTCGGCTCAATGCCGCTTCAACGTCGGATTCAAGTCCCCTTGCAAGGGATTTTTTTGCGGACAATGCTTCGGAGGGAAGGTTCGGTACCGGAGCCGATGTCATAGCGCTTAGAAACGGTGCGTCGGGAAAGATAATGGATGCATTCGTCTATGCAGATCCGGGAAAGCTAAAGGCATGGACTTCTCAGCTTGAAAGCCTTGCATCACAGGTACAGAGGGACGGTGCATGGCTTGATTCGGACGGAAATTCCCTGTGCTCCATGGATACGGCTTTTTCCACCACGACATTGAACAGGGAATCTCATTCGGCATGCAGGAAAAACGTGCAGAACCTTTCCCCGGAAAATTTGGCGTCGGGAGCCGTGCAGTGGTATGAAGTCGGGACCATGAAGGAACAGACCCCCGGAAGGAGGAACTGAACCCTGTCCCGGACATGAACGTTTGCGGCGGAAGGAGTCTGAAAGAGCAGGTCTTGCCCCGGAATTTCCGCCGCAGTCCTTTTGTTTTCAGCAGTCGATCTGAATCTGGTTCAATGCACTTACGACCGCTTCGACTCCGGCACGTCCTACGTCGGTTGACTTTCCGACACCCCAGTACTGGTTTCCGTCTTCACATGTCAGCTGTACGTAAGCAACGGCAGAGGTGCTGTTTCCGGTTCCTATGCTGTGCTCGTGGAATGCGGTGATGTTGAAGCGCGGGGCAGGTGTCTGGGACAGTGCGTTTGCAAATGCATCGAGAGGTCCGTTTCCCTTTTCGCCTATGGAAATCTGATTTCCCTTCCAGTTGATTACTGCACGGCAGAGCGTCGTTTCCGTGGACTCGTTGTCCGTACGTCCTTCGACATGGGTTTCGGAAAGGTCGATTATGGTAAGGTTCGTCCTGTTCTTGAGCCACTTGCTTTCGAAGATTGCATAAATTTCTTCCGGCTTGAGTTCCCTCTGGGCCTTGTCTGCAGAATCCTTGACCGCACTTCCGAGAACCGGATGCATGGCCTTTGGAATCGAAAGTCCGTAATCCTGTTCCAGTATGAACGCAGCGCCTCCCTTTCCGGACTGGCTGTTTATCCTGATGATTCCTTCGTACTGCCTTCCGATGTCGTGCGGGTCGATGAGTATGTAAGGTACGTCCCACAGTGCGTTCTTGTCCATCTTTGCACGGGCGGCGAGTCCCTTTCTGATTGCATCCTGATGGCTTCCGCTGAATGCGGTGAATACGAGTTCTCCGACCCATGGCGTTCTTGGAGGAATTTCCATCCCCGTGAATTCCCTGTAGCTTTCGGCAATCGGTTCCAGGTCGTGGAAATCAAGCTCGGGATTTATTCCCTGGCTGAACATGTTGATTGCAACGGTAACGACATCCAGGTTTCCCGTCCTTTCTCCGTTTCCGAAAAGACATCCTTCTACGCGGTCTGCACCTGCAAGGAGTCCGAGTTCGGCAGATGCAACGCCCGTTCCCCTGTCGTTGTGGCAGTGGGTGCTTACGATGACGGAATCCCTGTCGCTTATGTGCCTGCAGAAATATTCAATCTGGTCGGCATATACGTTCGGAGTCGAACATTCGACCGTGGTAGGAAGGTTCATGATTATCTTGTTGTCGGGAGAACATCCCCATTCGTTCTTGACGGCTTCACATATTTCAACCGCATAGTCGATTTCCGTCATGCTGAAGCTTTCCGGAGAATATTCGAGCCTGATCCTTTTCCTGTCTTCTTCGCTGAGGCAGCTCTTTATGCACCTTACTCCGTCGATTGCAATCTGCTTGATTTCCTCCTTCGACTTGTTGAACGTATATTTCCTCTGGGCCGGAGAAGTGGAGTTGTAGATGTGGAAGATTGCCTTTGGAGCACCCTTGAGGCATTCGATGGTCTTCTTTACGAGCGCTTCCCTTGCCTGGCAGAGGACCTGTATGGTTACGTCGTCCGGAATCCTTTTTTCTTCTATAAGTCTGCGGATGAATTCGTATTCCGTATCGGATGCAGCCGGAAAACCGACTTCTATTTCCTTGAAGCCGATTTTGACCAGAAGATCAAAGAAAGCCAGCTTTGTTTCGATTCCCATCGGATTGATGAGTGCCTGATTTCCGTCGCGAAGGTCAACGGAACACCAGATTGGGGCTTTTGTAATTTTCTTTGACGGCCACTCCCTGTTTTCAATTGGGATGTCGGCGATCGGAGCGTACTTGCCATTAGGATTCATTCCTGCCATAAAAAAAATCATAAAAAAAAAGACCTGCCGCCGAAGCAACAGGTCTGTAGTT
>CACYBG010000208.1 GCA_902772605.1 uncultured Spirochaetaceae bacterium | reverse complement strand
TTATTCTGCAAAAGAAAGTGAGTTTTACCCACTGAATTTCAGTGAGTTTTCTCACTGATTTTCCGTGAGTTTTACTCACTGATTTTGGAAGCGTAAAATTTGAAAGTGGCACAAGAGTTTCTAGCCCCGATTGGAAGGGCGCGGAGCGTTGCCGAGGGACGCGGCAATGGAGGCGGGAGCCGGAACCCTGGAAAGCGGGTGGAATTTCGGTCGGGACGGTCATGTAGTGCCGGACGGGGGCGGTCAAGGGATGTGCTCCGGAAGCCTCGGATTAAGCCTGGCATCGGGGGAAAAGTGTTTAAAATTTTTTAAAATATGTTATAATTGGGGAAGTGAGTTTCAACTTGGAGGATTTATATGGTTTGGGAATGCAGAATCTGCGGATACGTTTATGACCAGGAAAAAGGAGATCCAGACGCGGGCATTGCACCGGGGACACCTTTTGAAGAGATTCCGGAGACCTGGCACTGTCCAATCTGCAACGGTCAGAAGGATTACGCATTCATTGAAATAGAAGAATCTAAGGCGACTCCCCAGAGTTGACGGAAGGATATCTGCATGTCTGAAAAGCAGTGGTTTGAAAAAGAGGATTTTTGGCTGAACTACGGTCCCGTGATGTTTGACGGACAGCACTGGGCTGAAGCTCATGGTGTTGCAGAGGCGATTGTTTCGATTGCAGGTCTTAAGGAAGGGGATTCAATTCTTGATGCGGGTTGCGGTCCAGGAAGGATTGCAGTTGAGCTTGCACTTTGCGGTCTTGACGTTACGGGAGTGGACATCATTCAGCCGTATCTTGATGCTGCAAAAGAAAGTGCCGATGATGAAGGCGTGAACCTTACGCTTTTGAATCAGGATTTGAGGACTTTCGTTCCCGAGCGTAAATTCGATGCCGCAATAAATGTCTTTACGTCGTTCGGTTACTGTGAAACGAAGGATGAGGACCTTTTAATCGTAAGGCGCATTTTCGATTCGCTCAAGGACGGAGGGACTTTCATACTTGAATGTGTCAGCCGTGAGACTGCGGTTCAGTATTATACGGACGGAGAATGGTTCGAGCGTGCAGGGATGACCGTGCTTACCGATTTTGGAGTGGTCGGCGCATGGGAAGGATTGCGTTCAAAGTGGATTCTTATTGACAAAGACGGCAATAGGATGGAACATGAATTCGTACAGAGGCTTTATTCCGCCCCTGACTTGAGGGATGACCTGAAAAAAATCGGGTTCTCATCGGTGGATGTATACGGAGGATTTGGTCTGACGCCTTACGATCACAGTGCAAAGACCATGGTCATAGTTGCAAGGAAGTGAAGCTCCAGGGAATCGATTATTGATGGAAACGGCAGCACTCCGGTGAAACCAAATTGCAGCTCCACGAAAGGGGCTAGGCTTTAGGAGGATTTTATGAAGAGATTTTTCAGTTCCATTGTGCTTTCGGTAATACTGATTTCAGTCTGCAGCGCCCAGTCGTTCAATGCGCAAAACCTGAGGATAAAGACCGTTCAGGAAAGGGAAAGGGCTGTTCCAACTCAGATGAGTCGATCGGAAAGCAGCGTGGCGGAATCTTTTTTCGAAATGCTTTTCGACCTGTTTCTGGACCTGTGGTTCATAGATTCAATGATTGTCACTTTCGACGACTATCCGTATCACAGCGGAAAATACATTCAGTTCGACTCGAGCAATCCTTTCATAAACGGAAGTTCCGTGACTTCGGACTATCAATACGATGTGCCTGAAAGGAAAAATCAGTTCTACAGGTTCGGAATCGATACGTCCATGTTCTTCTTCCCTTCATTGATGGTCGGAAACCAGACCAGGGTTGAAGGTTTACTTTGGAAATTCTTCGGACCGATTTTCCAGATAGACACTACGGTTCCGACATCGGTTTTTACGGACGGAAATTCACTGACATCGCTAGATACGAATCTGCAGCTCGGGCTTCAGATGTCCATATTCCAGACGAATCCGTTGAGCCTTTACTGGACTATTTGCTGGCAGAGGATTCAGCATCAGGGGATACCGGTTCTTAACGGCGTGGCATTCCAGCTCATAGCAAGGTCATATCCGATATCTCCGCTTTTGATTGAATGGAGGGGAACAATCGGAATCCTGAACGACGAAAGCCAGACGTATTCGACAGAGTTCAACTGGGAATCTCACCTTGAAATCGGAATGATGCTTAACGGCCCTGTGGAAGTGTTCGCGGCGTGGAGGTATTTCAGCTATCTGGACATTTCGCCGGCATGTCACGGAATAGAAGTCGGGGCAAGATACCACTTCTAAATTGATAGGTGATAATTGGGCTTCGGCTACGCTCAGTCACCGGGGCTTGTTCGGTTATCGGGTTAGATTTTGTTCATGTATTAGGAAGAGCCACACGGATTCGA
>CACYBG010000207.1 GCA_902772605.1 uncultured Spirochaetaceae bacterium | reverse complement strand
TCACGCAGAAGCAGCTCTTGCCGCAGCATGTAAGGCAGCAGGACTTGAATATGAAATCCAGCCGGGTGAAGGAGCTTTCTACGGACCGAAGCTTGAGTTCACTTTGATTGATGCCCTTGGCCGTCAGTGGCAGTGCGGAACGATTCAGCTTGACTATCAGCTTCCGTCAGCAGACAGGCTTAATGCAGAGTACATCGGTGCAGACAATCAGAAGCATCATCCGGTCATGCTTCATAGGGCTGTCCTTGGTTCACTCGAACGCTTCATGGGAATCCTGATTGAAAACTATGCAGGGGCTTTCCCGACTTGGCTTCACTTTGAGCAGGTCGCAGTTGTTCCTGTCGCACCGGATTTCAACGACTATGCAAAAAAAGTTGCCGATACGCTCTTGCAGTCGGACATCCGTGCAAAGGCTTATGTCGATGATGACAACATGAAGGCAAAAATCAAGGTGATTTCTTCCGAGCACAAGACACCGTACATTTTGGTTGTCGGAGCAAAGGAACAGGAAGAAGAGACCGTAACTTGCCGCTTCCGTTTCAGTTCACAGATTCCGCAGAAGACATTCAAGCTTGCGGAGTTCCGCGATTATGTGCTTGATAAAATCAACACGCATTTCAACGGAATTTAAAATCTAAAATCCGAAACATAAAAAAAGTGCTGATTGATGACCGAAGTCAAAAATCAGCACTTTCTGTTTTAAACTCCGGTCCTATCGATTGAAACTGAACCGGAGTCGTTGGAATTTACTTTGTTTCAGCGGTCAAGAGCTGGAGTCCAGTATTCCTGATTGTAGATGTCGGTCAAACGGTATGTGATTTTTACCGGTCCCTTTCCTACGCTGGTATTGCTGATTTCCATCTTGCTGCTGACTTTAATCGGGTCGCCCAAAAGATAGCTGTCCAGATATTTTCCGTCATATGAATAATAGTCGCACAGGAATTCAAGCTTGTCGCCGATTTCAAGTTCGGTGAACGTCTTTGCAACGGTCTCTGTGGTTTTTCCGTTGTAATCGGTCTGTGCACCTGCAATGAATCCGTATGGATTTTCATTGTTGAATACGATTATCAGGTTTACGCGGTTTCCATTCAAAAGTGCAGGAACGCGTCCGGTTATCGTATATTCGTTTCCTGATTCAATCGTGTCTTCGTGATAGTATGCAACCGGATGTCCGTTTATTGCAAGCCATGTGCGGTCGGTTGATGCAATCAGGTCGCCGTTGTCGTCCCATTCATAACTGTTGTCGAGTCCAAGGTCGATGTATCCTTCGCCGTCGTCATAGAAAACGTTCAGGTCAAGAGAATGGATGAGCTTCCACTGGTCTTTTGTGAGTGTAAGGGTTGCCTTTCCGTTTGATGATTCGTTCCAGAAAAGGGCTGATGCATCGAAATGATTTTTTGCAATGTATTTTGCAGCGGTATCTTCAGTAAGTGCATCGTCCTCCATGAACTCGATGTTGCGTCCCGTCAATCCGCTGATTAATCCGCTTCCGACTCCACCGCCAAGGAATGAGCCCAGAAGTTCGCCGATTACGTCCGAGCTGCTTGATGCTGATGAATATGAAGATGATGATGACGAACCGAACATTCCGAGCAGAGACCCGAGTGGAGATGTGCTTCCGCCTGATGCAACCTGTCCGCTTACTTCAAGTTTTGCGAACTGCCTGATTGCGTTTGCATAGTCGTCATCCATTCCGATTGCTTCGTAAGTGTCGCATGCCTGATCGACATAAGACGTTCTCTGGTACGGGAAATAGATTGAAACTCCGTAGGCATTGGTCATGTTGCTTGAAGTCTTGTTGTACTTGATTGCTCCCTGCAACGCATTTGCCAAATTCTTTCCTTCTTTTGTGTTCATCTTAAGGCACAGGTCAACCAAATCAATCTGGTCGATTTTTGACCTGGTTGAAAATTCGCGGGTGTTGTAGCGAGCATCGGAAATGGTCTGATAATTGTTGCTGGAAATCATCTTTGTAAGCGACTTGGAGAATGCTGACAGCGTGTCAGGAACAGTGTGTGCAAATTCCGCCAGGTCGATTACGGAGAGTGTAGTCTTCTGTCCGCTGCACTTGATGTTGCACTGGGCGACAAAATCATCGACGATGTTTTTTCCAATCTGAAGTGTAGGCATGGAAGTGTTCTGTCCGAGTTTTGTAAGCCAGTTCGTGTAGTACCAGCCGATTCCCGGTTCCGTTTCTTCCGATGCAATCATATAGTCTGCATGGTTGTCCAGCATGAGAGCGGTTTCTGCAGTTGCCATGAGACATGCATCAAATCCGACGAAATCAAATTTTACTCCGCCGTTTTTGAGTGCCTTGTTGATGTTTGCCAGATTCATTGAACCCTTGTTTGCGAATTTTTCATCATAGCCGTATCCGCTTACCGAACCGCCGCCGTGATCCCAGAAAATCAAATCGTATCTGTTTGCAGGATAGTTTGATGCAGCCCACTTGATGAAGTTTGAAAGGGTAGAGGGGTCTGTCATCGATTTCTGTCCGTCGTTATCAACCAGACGCGTTATGCCCCTGTTTTCAATCTTGTAAATCTGATTGTGTGAATTGCTGATTTCTGAAGTCTTCCATTTTTTACATCCGCCTGTGTAGACGATGATGTTTACGTTGTTTCCTAAATCAGCCTTTGCCATTTCTGACAGGTCGGAAGTTGCCATTCCGTTTTTTGATTCAAGGTCTGTTCCGCACATGTAGACCATGAGTGTAACCGTGTCTTTTCCGTTTCCGTAGATTTCAGTGCGCTTTGAACGTGTTCCTGATGCAACGGAATTGTCGATGCTGGAACTGCTTGTCTGGGTCGATGAGTTTGAACTGTAGTTGCTTACGTTCGACTCGCTTACGGTAGATGAAGATGATGTTCCGCCGTTTGATGATGAACCGTTTGAATTGTTTCCTCCGCGTCCGAAAATCATGAAGAGGATACCTGCAGCGACGGCCAAAAGCGTTCCTCCTCCTCCAGCCGCCTTTCCGAATGACCTTCCGCCCCTTGCTCCACCGGAAGAACCCGATGAGCCTGATGACCTTCCAGAACCGATGTTTCCGCTCGGCCTGCTTGAATATCCGTTTGATGAACCGACCGGACCTGTGCCCAATCCTTCGCCACGTTTGTGTACGCCGGTACTGTTGTCGGTTACGTGCTTTTCTCGACCCCTAGGCCTGTTGTTCTGATCCATTACTATTACTATGCTCCCGTTTGGACTAAAATAGATGAGGCTACAATTGAAGCGTTTCAACTTCTTTTGCAGCCCCATTTTTCATTGTCTGATTTTCCTTTGCGTTACTCGTTTACTGCAGCTTCAACCGCAGCTTCGGCTGTTGCATCATCAAGTTCTTTCTCGTATCTCTTTTCACAGAACTTACAGATTGTTCCGCGTCCAGCTTCGATTGCCTGATCAGCAGTTCCCATCGTAAGCTCATCTGAACGGTCAAGTGCCTGACAGTCTTCATACAGGTGGAATTTCTTTCCGTGTGCCGTCCAGTAAACCTGTGAGTGTGCTGTTGCCTGCTCCAGTGCTTCCTTTGAAAGCGGATTCCAGTCGTAGCTTACCAGACCTGCAACTATTGCAAAAATGGCAGCGACCGCTGTTCCAAGAATCTTTGATTTCTTGTCTGCATTCTTGTTTGTAAGAAGCAGGATGATGAACGGAACGAATGCGATTGCTGAAACGATTACTCCGAGGTTGTTCCACAGCCAGAACTTTACAGGGTTTTTCTGTGAAGCCGGACTGATGTGGTTTGCCTTTTTCCAGAGCAACGAACCGATGATTACACAGGCCAAATCCAGAACCAAAGCTCCGATTGCCTTGTAGATAGGCTCGAACCTTGGAAGAAATGTAATCTTCTCGAACATCAGGAGAATTGCAACGACTTCAAAAGCCAATGCTGCAATCCAAAGAATGATGGCTCCTGCCCTGAGTCCACCCGCATTTCCAGTTGCCTGTGCAGCAGGTTTTGATGCCGCTGGTCTTTGCTTGTTGGTAACATTCTCTCCTGTTGATGCCGAAACAATTCTGTGTTCCTTTTTCTCTGCCATATAAAATCTCCTTTTTTCATAAATCATCTTAAATCCATTTTAAGACGTTTATAATCTTATATTCTAAATTAATTTTTCAAAATGTCAACCAGATGGGAACTTGCACCCAAAAGTTCGGGTCGCTCGCATGTCGCAAGCTGGTAGTCCAAAAAAAGCCTGAAAGTTTCTTCATCCATTGCGTTCAGTTCACGGCGCATGTAATCGGCAGGACCATCGGCGGCAATTATTTTTATTCGCTCCAGTCCCGCTTTTTGATTCAGCCTGTC
>CACYBG010000206.1 GCA_902772605.1 uncultured Spirochaetaceae bacterium | reverse complement strand
GTTTTAATGCGAACTTTCAAACACCCTTTTCAGATAAATGTATTCATAAAGTATATCATCAAAACATTCATAGCCGAAAACCTTGTGCACCTTCGTCACCCTCCACTGCTTGATGTTCTCGGTGTGAGGGAAAGGAAACCAAAAGAGGCGCTTTGAAAAATGACGGACCACGGTATGCTTCCACAGGAATTTCTGGTCATTGAAACGCTGGGGCAGCATCCTCTTCCTTTCGGTCGACTTTATGATTGCAATCTCATCAGGAAAAATCATCCGCCGTTCATTCACAAGTTTCCTAGCCTTCTCAAAAAGTCCGGTGGAACGGATTCTGTCCATATTAAGCAACAGTACACCAGAATTTATGAAATTCGGATTGACTAGAAATTTTCCGTAATGGTCGCGGGCTGCTGCATACTCAACGTCACTTACATCAATTCCATACAAAATGTTGCTGTCGAGATTGAAAAGCACGTCTGCATCGCAGTAAAGGATTTTTCCGGGGATCTCAGGTACAAGGTCAGAAAGAAGTCTGGTCAATGCATACGGAGAATAGCTTGATTTTTCATTCGGATTTCCATGCATGGTCCTTTCGTAAAGATCCGTGACATCAATCACCCGGACGGAGTTTCCACTTCCATATGACTTTGCAACGGCATCCAGGAATCTTTCCGTTCGTTTCGATATCGGCACAAACCTTCCGTCAATTCGGGTTACATCCATCGTCAGTACATAAAAGGAAAAGGACTCCCCCGAATCGTTCCGCATGAGGGCGGAAAGCATGCACGTAAGTATGCCGTCAAAAATTCCTTCATTTCCACAGAACAAAATGTTTATCATAGGCTGCTCCTCGCTTTAAATTCAACATGACTGAAAATCACGCTGCGGGGAACAGCACCCGATCAGGATGCGGGGAGCTTACGAATACGGAAACGCATTTTATTAAATACCCCCCCCCAGTATATCCTTATAAAATTCCCTTCTCTCGAAAACATCCTTGAGGGAAATGTACTCGTAGAAGATGTCGTCGAAATTTTCATATCCGAAAACCTTGTGCACCTTCGTCACCCTCCACTGCTTGATGTTCTCGGTGTGAGGGAAAGGGGTCCAGAAAAGCCTTTTTGAAAAATGCCTTATTACGGTTTTCTCATAGAGGAATTTCTGGTCGTTGAAACGCTGATTGATTTTAAGCTGGCGAGTCGTGCTTTTGATGATTGCACTTTCGTCGGCAAAGGTGAGTTTCTTTGTCTTTATGAGGTCGCGGCTCTTTTTCAAAAGTCCGGTCTCCTTCGATTTCTTGAGGTTGAAAAGAATCACGCCCGCATTGATGAATTTCCTGATGAAAAACAGAATCAGCTTTCCGTAATGGTCAGGGGCTGCGGCATACTCGTAATCGCTTACGTCAATGTCCCAGAGTTTCCTTATGTCGTCGTTGAAAAGAAGGTCTATGTCAAGGTAAAGGAGCTTGTCCGGCATTCCGGGTACCAAATCGGCAAAAAGCCTGAGCAGGGTGTACGGTGAACAGTAGCACTGCTCGTTCGGACATCCGGAGAATTCCTTCATGTAGATTTCACCCACGTCAATCTTTACGACCGAATTTTCCGGGTTGTATTTCCTTGCAACGCGGTTCAGAAAATCAATCTGACCGTCGCTGAACGCCCTGTATGACGGGTCTATGTGGGTTGCATCCATGGTAAATATGAAGAACCTGAACGGCTCGTCAGTCTTGGTGCGCTTGAAAATCGACAGCATGGTAGTCAAGGCTCCGTCAAAAACCCTGTCGTTTCCGCAGAAAAGAATATCAATCATCCGTACTCCCCGTTTCTTTTTCTTTCTTTATATATTTTATGACTTCAACTTCATTTCTTTCGCTTGCCCTGCACATGGCTTCATAGACCTGATTCCTTAGGGACGCACGCTTTTCCTTCTGACTCAGGGATTCGTCCGCAAAAAAGGGGCCGTCGACATAGGTGACCATCCTGGGCTTTTTGGAAAACCTTCGTTTCTGATACGTATTCGTAAAGCAGAACACAGGTGTTCCGTACTGCACCGGATACCTGAACGAAAGGTCCGTGAACGGCCGAATCTTCGTATAGAACGGCCAGATGTGCGCTTCGGGATAAATCATTATCACGCTGTTTTCGCTGTTCCTGAGCCTGATTGCATCCATGAAATTCTTTGCCGCATCCATGTTTCCGGGAAGGGGAAGTGCTCCAAGGTATGCGGTCGATTTTCTGAGTCCCTTTATGTTTACGTTGTTCGGATGGACTATTACGTAAACCGACTTCGGAAAATGCACGAAGCTTGGAATCAATGCATCGGCAATAGCGTTGGTGTGGTTTCCGTATGTGAAGTATCCGACTTTTCTGTATGGCTTCAGGACTTTTGCATTGACAATCTTGTGATGCCAGGAAAGCTTCATGTAAACGAACGCAATCGGAAATGCGATTATCCTGTAGAGGAAAAACCTCTTGAGTTTCCACAGGAAGGATCCGTCTCCATACCTGTAGTTTCCGTCAATCATTATGGAATCGACCTGTGCAACGGAGAATTCATCGTTCAGTTCATCGGAATAATAGATTACCTTTCTCTTGTCCATACCGCTTAAACTCTGTCGCCGCCGATGAAGTTGGTGTCATCGCAATATGTAAGTGGAATTCCGTAGACCCTTTCATAACAGTCCTTCCACTGCTGAAAATTGTTTTCCATCATGTCCTTTTCGTTTTCGCGCCTTGATTTGTTTGCATCCGGGTAGATTGCGTCAAGTACATGCAGAGTGTATTCCTGAATCGGAAATCCGTCGCCATCGATTTTGTCGGTGTCGTGCATGGTGATGAAAAGGGGAATCACAGGGACGTTGTTGTTCACGGCAAACCTGAATGCACCGTTCGTCATGGGTCTTGGCTTCCTGTAGTTCCACCACATCCCCTGCTCTGCGTAGACCAGAAGTTTTTCGCCTCGCTTCAGGATTGTATCCACGGCCTCCATGAATTCCTTCATGACGGAAAAATTGGAGCTTAATGGAAGAGTGTTGCAGTGCCTGAAAAAATATCCGTAGATTCCGGGAAACGATGTATAGTTTCCTTCGCGGATTACCTTGTAGAGCTGCTTTCGCCTGATGTATTTTTCAAGGCAATGGTAGATTGCAAAATTGTCGAAGGCGTTGAAATGGTTGCAGGTGATTACGGCACCCACATCCTTCATGGCGATGAATTTTTCAAGTCCGTCAACGGGCTTCAGTACCATCTGACCGGTTTTGACAAGCTTCCTTATGAACCTTCTTGCCTGAGTGTTGACGAATTTCATCTGTATCCAGCTGGAGAATTTACGGTTGAGGTAGTCGCACTGTCCAGGCTTCAGGGCTACGGTCGGAGGATCGTCCTCCACATCCCTGTTCCAGAGGCCCTTCCTCTCATATTCCTTTATGCGCTCAATGACTGCGAGCCTCTCCTTGTTTTTTTCAACGGCCATAACATTCTCCAACGGTTTTTATAAGGGGGATTTTAAACCCTATGCAAGCTTCCTGTCAATCCGCAACCAGATTTACGACTCCTTCCATCGGTACGGTGTTCGTAAACTTGGAGAGTATGCTCTGAGGAAGTCTTTTTCCGGCCCTTTCCATCCTGCGCATGTAGTTGTCGGGATCGTTTCCATCGCGGATTGCAGTCTGTATGAGCTTTTCACCGGCTTCTGCATCGCGGACCCTTTCCAGATCGGTATATGAACGCTTCACTTCCATGATTTCGTCGAAGAACGGTGATGATTCCGCATACTGCCAGAAATAGTTTTCGTAGGTAACGTCGTCGTTGAGCCATGGCTTCCAGGCCATCTTGTAATGGATGATCTGAAGGTCGTCGTCATCGAATTCAGGGTTCACGAATGCCGTCTTGTTCCATCCAAGGTTGAGAAGCTTTACGCGGTCAAGGCAGATTACGTTGAGGTAATCCTGATCCTGTGCAACCGTGAATTTATAGTTCTTGAGGAGTTCGACAAACTGTTCCTCCACATGCTCTTCGCGGAAAAGCTTCGTATTGATGAGCAGGATTCCGGCTCCGAAATATTCCTTCCACGGCACTCCAAGGCATTTCTCGGAATAGAACCCCAGGTAATCGTTAACATAGACTACCTCCTCAACCGCAGCCGCAAGAAGGTTGTCGCCCAAATCCTGGGTGTAGAGCTTTACGATGTCGCCCTTTACGATTATGTCGCAGTCCAGATAGACGGCCTTTTCATACTGGGGGAAAAGCGGCGAGATGAAGAACCTGTAATAGGTTTCCTTGGAATAATAGTCCCTCATGTGGAACATTCCGGCCATCTTCTTGCATTCCTTGGCCACGTCAACGAATTCAAGGGATGCATTCCCATACTCCGCAACAACGGCCTTAAGCTTCTGCGCATGCTTTTTGGACAGGTCGGTGACGAGTACGTGAATCTTGCAGAACCATTTCCTGTTCATGTTTTCCAGCATAGATTTGATTGCCACACCGAGATACGGTGCATAAGTGTCGTTTACGGCAAAAAAAACCGGTACTGTATCTCTCATTTCTTCTCCCAAATCCGTGCCATGAGACGCGGCACAACATTTTTTCATAATTAAGTTTCAGTTTTTAAGGAACCATCTATCAGAGCTTCCCGATATCAATCAGGGGTTCCCCTAATCCGTCCGGCGGAAAACCAGTTCAGTCCCCCAAAAAAGAAAATGGGGTCTCAAAAGCAGTCCGCATATACTTAGACATCCGTCAACATGGAAAGTTGCAACATTTTGAAAATATAGTCAACCTTCTGAGGGAAATTTTATCCGTAAAATCGTCTAAAAATGCAGAAAACTGCATGAAACGGCAGAATTTATCATCAAAATCACCTGAACGTACCAAGATATAAGGTTCAATTTCAAGTTTCACCGATATGAATAACAAAATTGGCTTTCAGCGAGAACCCAACCCGCAAAAACGGCTTCCGCGTTTCACTTGTGCAGATGTTTTTGCGTTTTGAATCCTCGCTTACGCCAATTTTAACATGATTTTCAATAACTCGAAATTCGACCTATAAACCGACCCCTAATAACCGAAATCCCCAAAGATTTACTCGGAAAAAAAATCCGTTCAAACCAAAAATTCTCCAAAAAATCCAAATTTTTCTCTGAAAAAACCGTTCATCGGCCTTCAAATGCAAAAAACAACTTGTAAAACAGCAGTTTTTACTATAAGATTAGACCTGGTCGGAAGCTGAGTTGAAGCCGTGCCGCCGATACAGTTTCAGAACAGGATACCCTGAAATGCGTTGCTTAAAAGCGCTTTATTTCTGCGATTTTAAACCCGCAGCCTGCATGACGGAAAACAGTCGTTCAGGCCGATTGTCGTGTCAAAATCGAGTATTCCGGCATAGAATCAAGCAATTGCAATATAGGAAAGCGTTCAGGAAATGAAAACATTTGACAAGCATCATCTAACGCTTAAGAAGATGACTCAGATTGAGCGTCGTTTAAGCGAGATAAAAGACGAAGACCTGCTGCTCGAAAACATCCTTATTTCCGCCTGCGACATCGTCAATGCAGATGCAGGTTCAATATACTCATACCACGAAAGCAAGAATACGCTGAAAATCAAGTACAGCGTCAACAAGACACAGCAGGCCAAGCTTGCAAAGGGCGAAAAGCTCCCATACCTGGCATTTGCATTCCCAGTCGATTCGGATACGATCTGCGGATACTGTGCACTTTCAAAGAAAACCATAAACATCCCCGACGTATACAACATGAGCGAATACGAAGACGAAGCGATGACCGTGAAAAGGCCCTACAAGTTTTCGCCGACCACGGACATGCTTTCGGGCTACCACACAACTTCGATGCTCACCATTCCGCTCATGATGACCAACGGAAAGATTCTGGGCGTACTTCAGATAATAAACGCAAGGGATTCAAAGGGAAACGACATTCCGTTCGACGAGGCGGCAGAATTCTACATATCCCACTTTGCAACGAACGTCGGTCAGATTTACGAATATGCATACCTGACCAAGCAGACCATTTCAAGGCTCGTAAGGACGGCAGGATTCAGGGACCCGAAGGAAACCGGAGCACACGTCGAAAGGGTCTCGAATTTCGCAGTGGAAATCTACGATAAATACGCCGTGAAGCACGACATTCCTGAACGCGAAAGATACAGGTACAGGAACGCACTCAAGCTTGCCGCAAAATGCCATGACGTCGGAAAGGTCGCAATACCGGACCAGATACTCAAGAAGAACGGCCCCCTTACTGACGAAGAACGCAACATAATGAAGGCCCATACCATACTCGGTGCACAGCTTTTCACGCCTCCCGAAAGCGACGTGGACAGGATGGCGATAGACGTATGCCTGAACCACCATCAGTTCTACAACGGAGACCCCAAGGGATACCCGGGAAAGCTGGACGACTACATGGCCCTCAAGCCCGGAGACCCCGCCCCCAGCATAATCAACCCGCTCAAGGGAGAGGAAATTCCGCTTTCCGCAAGGATAGTTTCGCTTGCAGACGTTTACGATGCACTCAGGCACATGCGTTCATACAAAAAGGAATGGACGCTCGAAGATACCGTAAATGAAATAAAGTCTCAGAGCGGAAAACAGTTCGACCCGGAACTTGTAGACATATTCATAAAGATTCTGGACAGGCTTGAAGCAATCAACAAGGCCATAAGCTGATTAAACCGACGGCGCAATCCTCAGGAATTTTCCGAAACCCTTTTCCTTATCAGTGAGCAGAAACAGTCGGCAAATTTCTTTACGTCGTCCTTGCCGAAACCGTCCGACCTGCCTCCGGTCCTGATTCCAAGGGATGCCATCTGCATGCTCAGTTCACGTTCTTCAAGCATATAGTCGATTTTTTTCCTGTCGAAAAGCGTTCCCCTGTCGTTCATGACCGTACACCCCTTTTCAAGGAGCCTCCCCACCAGCGGAAGATCCCTCGTTACGGCAACGTCATTCGGGCCGATGTGTGAAACTATGTATTCATCTGCGGCACCGCTTTCCTTCGGACACACAACCATCGAAAAAAGTTCCGATTCAAAGTCTACGGGTATGTTCCTGTTTGCGACGAAAACGACGGGAACCGAATTGTTCGTTGAGTTCTTAAGTATGATTTTTCTGACTACGGCTGGACAGGAGTCTGCATCGAGCCACACGCGGAAACCGGATTTCAAATCAGAGGACATCGTCAATCTTGCTTATCATGTCGCTGGTAAGTCTTTCGGCAATGCGGCCTTCAACTGCATCGGAAGAAGATTTTGAATTAACGATGTTCTGGGTCTTTTCCTTCAGAAGTTCATCCACAAGCGTTATTCCTGCGAGTATGCTGATTTGCAGGGGATTATCCAGTTTTTTGCTTATTTGAATGGTCTGCGTGATTTCCTTGTAATACGAATAGAGCCTGTTCAAGTGGGCTTCATCTTCATTTCCACGGACAGTGAATTTCGTACCGAGCATGTTGACCTGAATTTTCCCCATAACCACCCTCTTTTTGAACGTCGAATGCAACTGACCGAACTGGTCTTATGCCAAAATCAGCACAACAGAAAAACCGGATGACCGTTCAGCACTGGGAGATAACGAAACAGACGGAAGCGGCCTTCACCCAGACCGATTTTCACCCGTGCAGATTTACCATCCGGGAATGAAATTCAATAAAATGATTTGTTTTTGCGTCAACGGCGGCATTCATTAGAAAATGTCGAACTGATTTCCGCCGTCAGTCTTTTCGCCTTCATCAGGGGATCCTTCCGCATCGTTTCCCTGATTGCCGTCAGCCTGATTCTGCTGCTGATCGAATGAAAGTGCCAGCGGATCCATGACCTGCGCCGGATTTGAAGGATTCACAGCCCCGTTTTCAGCAGATTCGACTGACTCAGGCTGTGAAACGTTTTCGGTCGGAACGGAACCCTGGTCGAGTTCTGCGTCTGAAGACTCCGTCATTCTGCCATCGTCATAGGCGATTGTTGCAAGTGCGGCATCCTCAACCGTATCCAACTGATCCAGGGCATCCAATATGCCTTTCTCGATCCTGTTCTGCTCAGCTTCCAAGGAAGAGACCAACCCCGTTTTATCAGCCAACGCATTTGTGAGCTCTGTGCATTTTCTACGCAAAGCATCGTTCTCTGAATAAAGCTGTGCCAATTCAGCGTTAAGTGAATTGATTTTTGCCACAGCAGCCTCTACCTTTTTATTTAACAGAACAACCTGATCGAGAGAAACCATATATCCGCCTATTTATTGAGTGCGTTTTTTGCTACTTCCACAACAGCCTTGAATGCAACTGGATCTTCAATGGCCATGTTGCTCAAAGCCTTGCGGTTGAGAGTAACTCCAGCCTTTGTAAGACCGTCGATGAAACGGCTGTATGAAATTCCCTGCTCGCGAACTGCCGCATTTATACGGGCAATCCACAGTGCACGGTAATCACGCTTCTTTCCTTTGCGTCCAGAATAAGCATGGTCGAGAGCCTTAACAACGGCATCCTTTGCAGGCTTATAGTTTGACTTCCTGTCACCATAGAAACCCTTTGCGAGCTTCAAAATCTTGGCACGACGATTCTTTCTTTTTGTTCCATCTATCGCTCTAGACATATTCTTTACTCCTTAAATCAAACAAATTAAATTTAACAGACTTCCCAAAATCAACCGTATGGAAGCATCTGCTTGCGAATTTTCTTTGTCTGGTCTTCAGAAAGAATTCCAGCGTGGCGAAGATTCATCTTGCGCTTTGGTGACCTCTTTGTCAAAATATGACGAAGATTCATTTTCTTGTACTTAACCTTGCCAGTTCCAGTAAGACTGTAGCGTTTTGCTGCAGACTTCTTTGTCTTCATCTTTGGCATAAAAAAACCTCACTTCTTTACGACTTTGGAGCCCAGAGTCATCGACATGAACCTGCCTTCCATTGCGGCCGGTTTTTCAACGACATAGGAACCTTCCTCAAGTCTTTTTTCTACTTCCTTCAGGACATCAAAGCCGAGCTCGGTGTGAGCAAGTTCCCTTCCGCGGAAACGGATGGT
>CACYBG010000205.1 GCA_902772605.1 uncultured Spirochaetaceae bacterium | reverse complement strand
TGCGACCGAAGGGAGTCAGATACCTATTCCCGCACACCATGCTGATTGACGCGGTTCCTGTCGGGAATGGAAGTGCTTGCTCGTTTATAATGAGTCTTTCTAAGTTTATTTTTGATTTGCACTTGTCTTCCACATTTCTTGTTCATGGGGCTTTTCGATTAGACGATTTTTTTGTATATTTATAGTTACTGTCTGATTTTCAGTATGGCGGCTTTACCTTCATTTCGGTCCGCAGTTTTCTGAGATTGTCGGCCTGTGTTTCGTTGCATTCGATCCGGCGGTCTTTTTTTTTCTTTAAGGGGTTTAGTTATGGCTTTGAATTTATCGTCTGATACTCTTTCATCAGTTTCTTCCGTCAAACCGGTTTCAGCACCGATCCGCATGGGAATAGACGTAGGGTCCACAACCGTTAAGGTCGTCGCCCTTGATGAAAATGACGGGCTTCTCTATGGAGCGTATGAACGTCACAGGGCAGACATCAGAAGTACGATAATATCAGTGGTCAACAAATGTTTCGACGAGCTTGAAAGGGTTCTCCCGGCAGGCAGTTCCCAGCAGGTAAGCGTCAAGGTGACCGGTTCCGGGGGACTTTCGGTTTCTCAGTGGCTTAAGATTCCTTTCATCCAGGAGGTCGTTGCCGCAACCACTGCAGTAAGAAGGCTGATTCCGAAAACCGACGTAGTGATAGAGCTTGGCGGTGAAGACGCAAAGATTACATATTTTAAGGGCGGTGTAGAACAGCGCATGAACGGAACCTGTGCAGGAGGTACGGGAGCATTCATCGACCAGATGGCAGCCCTTCTTGAAACCGATGCAGGCGGATTGAACGAACTTGCAAGGGGTGCTACGACCATTTACCCGATTGCGGCCCGCTGCGGTGTTTTTGCAAAGACTGATGTACAGCCGCTCATAAACGAGGGTGCAAGGCGGGAGGACATTGCCGCGTCCATATTCCAGGCCGTGGTTTCTCAGACCATATCGGGACTTGCATGCGGTAAGCCGATACGCGGAAACGTTGCATTCCTGGGAGGTCCGCTTCACTTTTTGGATCAGCTCAGGTACAGGTTTGCAGTTACCCTGAAGCTTTCAGACGATGAAATCATAATACCGGAAAACAGTCAGCTTTTCGTGGCTACCGGAGCGGCATATTCTGCTGAAAGGGAAGTCAAGGCTATAGCTTCCGATGCAAAGTCTTTCCCGACCGTTGCGGAATTCAGGGAAAACCTCAAGAATCTTGTCGGTGCGGAAATGCAGGAAGTCCAGCGTCTTGAACCCCTTTTCAGGAATCAGGATGAACTTGATGAATTTACAGCAAGGCATGCAAAGGAAAAAGCCCTTGCCGGAGACCTTTCAAAGGCCCATGGACCCGTATTCCTTGGTCTTGATGCAGGATCGACCACTACAAAGGCAGTCCTTACCGATGTCAACGGTGCCATACTCTGGAGGTTCTACGATGTCAATGCAGGAAATCCGGTTGAACTTGCTGTCCGTGTCCTCAAGCAGCTTTATTCGATACTTCCGAAGGACTGCTATATCGCACGTTCAGTTTCCACTGGTTATGGAGAGGCTCTTTTCCAGGCCGCATTGGGTGTTGATGCCGGTGAAGTCGAGACCATAACCCATTACCGTGCAGCCGATTTCTTCGTTCCTGGCGTGGAATTCCTTCTGGATATCGGCGGTCAGGACATGAAGTGCCTCAGGATGAAGGACGGAGCGATAACTTCCATACAGTTGAACGAGGCATGTTCATCCGGATGCGGAAGTTTCCTTGACAATTTCGCCCGCACCATGGGAATGAGCGTACAGGAATTCTCAAGGATTGCACTCCTTGCATCAAAGCCTGTGGATTTGGGAACCAGATGTACCGTTTTCATGAACAGCCGCGTAAAGCAGGCCCAGAAAGAGGGTGCTACGGTTGCAGACATTTCGGCGGGCCTTTCATATTCCGTAATCAAGAACGCACTGTTCAAGGTCATCAAGCTCAGGAATGCCGACGAAATCGGAAAAAAGGTCGTCGTTCAGGGTGGAACCTTCAACAACGATGCAGTACTTCGCGCATTTGAAAAGATTTCCGGAGTCAACGTATTCCGTCCCGATGTCGCAGGTCTCATGGGTGCATACGGATCCGCCCTCATAGCACAGGATCAGTGGGAGGATTTGCGCAGACCGAAGCCGGATGATCCGGATCAGACTCCCAAGACCGTAAAGTCATCTATTGCTGGACTTGATCAGCTCGAATCGTTCAAGGTCGATCTGGAACTCAAGAGGTGCGGAAAATGTTCGAACAACTGTCTCCTTACAATCAATACGTTTAAGACCGACTCTTCGGTCAGGAAATTCGTTACCGGAAACAGATGTGAAAGGGGAGCCGAACTCGGTGAAGAGGATACTGTCGTAGATGCAAGCAACAGGGAAGCCTCCAAGCTTGACGACGGTGAAGATCCCAAGAACCTTGCAAACCTCTTTGAATGGAAGTACAACAGGCTTTTCCAGTACAAGCCGCTTGCAGCACAGGATGCGACGATGGGCGATGTCGGAATCCCGCGCGTACTCAACATGTATGAAAACTATCCGCTATGGTTCACTTTCTTCACGAAACTTGGATTCAGGGTCCGTCTTTCGCCAAGGTCCAGCCGCGGAATCTATGAAAAGGGACTTGAGACGATACCGTCCGAATCGGTGTGCTATCCGGGAAAGATTACCCATGGACATTTGGAAAGCCTCATAAAGAGCGGATGCAAATTCATATTCTATCCGTGCGCCCCCTATGAAAAGAAGGAAGACGAGGGAGCCGGAAACCATTACAACTGTCCGATTGTCTCAGGATATCCGGAAGTCCTCAGGAACAACATAGACCAGATAAGGCAGGACGAATCGATTCTGTACCTGGATCCTTTCCTTCCGATTTATGATAAGGTGCGCCTTGCAGAAAGGCTTTTTGAAGTCCTTTCGCCCCATTTCAGGTCGCTTACAAGGCAGAGGGTCAATGAAGCCGTAGAAGCCGCGTGGGCTGAACAGGTGAAATTCAAGCACGACGTTGAAACGGCCGGAGAAGAAGCACTTGAGGACATGATTCGCAGGGGTGCGAACGGTATAGTCCTTGCCGGAAGACCCTATCACCTTGATCCGGAAATCAACCACGGAATCCCCGAAATGATTCACGGACTTGGACTTGCTGTGTTTACGGAGGATTCCGTCGCCCATCTCGGACAGATAGAAAGACCCCTTCGCGTAATCGACCAGTGGGTATACCACAACAGGCTTTACCGTGCGGCATCGTTCGTTTCAAACATGCCCGACCTGGAACTCGTTCAGCTTACGTCTTTCGGATGCGGACTTGATGCAGTCACTGCCGACCAGGTAGATGAGATAATGAAGTCCAAGAGCCGCATGTACACCCTCATAAAGATTGACGAGGGAAGCAACCTTGGTGC
>CACYBG010000204.1 GCA_902772605.1 uncultured Spirochaetaceae bacterium | reverse complement strand
TATCACCAATCCATTCGATACCACTGTCCTTCATTTTGCGGTTAGGACGGAGGCCTTTTGTTACGGCCTGGGTGATGATTGCATTTTTGAGCAGCTTATATTCTTCGATGCTTTCTTTTGTCTTTGTAAGGACGGCATCTATTTCAGAACATTGTTTGTCGAGAAAAGCGGCGATTTTTTGTTGTTCATGGAGTGATGGAATAGGAATAGAAATCGATTTCATTTCAGACCAATTTGTAGTCCACAAATCATCAACAATTCCATGTCCCCACTTATAAAATTCGTCTGCAAACATCGTAGAATGAAATAACCAGTTATAATAGATTGGATTCATTTCATTTCTTGGAGTAAGTATTGTGTTTATTAATGATACAGATCCGTCTCTATCTGAGATGCCACAAGAACCTCGTCTATCAGAACGACTATTTATTGCAAAGTCACCTTTCTTTACAAGTTTTCTGTCATCATGTGCATCTGATTTTGCAGCAGTAGCTAGTTGAGGAAGAATTCCCTGCATTGTAACAGATAAAGGTGCATAATCTTTGTCAGAAACTTTTTCTTTTCGTTCTGTATAAAGTTGCCCAATTTTACCAATATCCCATGTTTCAGGAATTTTACCAATCCATTCAATACCGCTGTCTTTCATTTCTCTTGCCATTATTTTGCTCCGTCCAGTATTTTCCAGTAACCGCTTCTGTCAGAGCCAATACGCTCAATAAGACCAGCATCTTTTAGGCTATGAATTTGAGTTCGGATTGTTCTATCAGACAAATGCAATACTTCGCTCAATTCTTTGTTTGTCGCTTTTGGATTTTTACATAATGCAACATACAATTTCTCGGAAGTTACAGGGCAATTTCTAGGAATTAACACGGAAGTTTCTAGGAAGTTTCTAGGAAGCGCTTGTGAACTGCCGTCGGTTACAGGGAGATTCTTGGAAGATTCGCCAATTTCATTCGGTTCAATTTTGCCTTTGTTCTTCTCTGCCAGCAAGTATTCCTCGCTCGGAAGACATTCAACCACAAGTCCGCCTGAGTTTTCTTCTGGAACAGGAAGAACTGCCCGCCGCTCTTTGCAGATGTCCGTTATATTTTTATAGCCTCTTCCCCAACTTTCTACATAGCCTGCCTTAAAGAACACACTTGCGATGCCAGGATTGCGTGGCTCGGAAGAATGGGGCTCAAACAGTTTTTCAACAGGAACTTCCGCGGGCATCCTGCCATAATTCCAGATTCTGATTTTGTGTTCGTAGACTTTTATCTGAATAGGCGTTGGCTTTAAATAATCGCGGTGAATTACTGCATTAAGCAAAAGCTCACGGAAAGCCGCTTTTGGAAAGAAAAAAGTTTCATTGCGGTAAATTCCATCATAGCTGATAAGGGCTTTCATGTACTTGGCGTAAATCAAGTCCAAAGCCTTTTCTACCTGTATTATAAGAGAGCCGTGAATTTCATCCTGATACAGAATGTCGGCATCGTTGTCTGCAAAGAAACCTATCTTTATGTAGGCGCACTGCACCCAGTTTTCAGGATCAGGGTGAAAGCACATAATTGCACTGCGCGTCAAATATTCATTTTCATACAGCCGTAGGTTCCTGAACAAAACATCATTTGGCACATTCAGAGATTCTGCATCAAGCCTGTTGTGCTCCAAAGCGTGCTTCTTAAAAATCTTTATAGCATCATTATCCAAATCATTAACAGTGACATGCGGAACAGGAATACTGTCCCACGTTCTTCCGTGCACACGCAGAATCATTGCATCAAGTTCATAGCCTGTAACTTCCTGTGTTGTTGAGCCGCTGCGTTTGTAGTATTTTCCGTGGTAGCTTACAGGGAACGGATATTTTTCTGCTCTTATCTGAAAGTATTTTTTGTCGCCGTCAGAAAGAAGGTTTACTTCGCAGATTAAGCCCATTGTGCCCAGAATCTTGTTCGGAATATCCTCGCTCAATTTGTGTGAATCTTCTACTCCAAGCACCTCGCCGTCATCTCTTACACCTATGTATAAAGTTCCTCCCAGGGTATTGGAGAATGCGCAAATCCATTTGAGATATTCATCGCGCCAGCTTTGCTTGAATTCTATATCCTGCTTTTCATCTTTTCTGATTTTCAATCTTCGCTCTCCCTATTTCTCACTTTCCAAGCAAATTCCTAAGCGACTCGGCAATTTCTCCTTCAAGTTTTGTTACTCGTGCAAAAACATCTTCTACTTTTTCAGGAGCCTTATATTCGTAGAAATAGCGTGTCATTGGAATTTCATATCCAACTTTTGTTTTCTTCGGCTCGTACCATGCGTCAGGAGCAAATGGCAGAACTTCCCTCTTGAAATATGAATCAATGTCTTCATTCATCGGGATGTTTTCTGAATCTTCAAGGCTCTTGTCTGCAAGGGGCTTTCCTTTTTTGTCTTTTAGAACATTGCCTTTTTTGTCTTTCTGTGGGCGTTCAACTGTAATTTTGTTGTAGCCAAAATCCGATGTGTCAAAGATTTTGCTTTCGCAATAGATTCCGTCTTTTTTTCCGTAAAGTTTGTTTTTAAAATCTCCGTAAGCTTTTACAATAAGTTCGCGGCACTTGTCTGTAATGTCGTTTCGTTTTGTTCCGATGGCTTTTCTTCGCTGCTCATAACATTCAGAAGCATTGATAAGCTGGACCTTCCCTACCCTGTTTTCTTTTTTATCTTTGTTCAAAATCCAGATGTAGGTGCTGATGCCTGTGTTCATAAACATGTCTGTTCCCAGCTGAATGATGCAGTCAAGCCAATCGTTTTCGAGAATATAGCGTCTTATTTCGCTCGGTCCGCTTTCTGCATCGCCTGAGAACAAAGGAGATCCATTCTGAATGATTGCCATTTTTCCGTGTGTGTTGAGTTTTGCAAGGCCATTTAAAACAAAAAGCT
>CACYBG010000203.1 GCA_902772605.1 uncultured Spirochaetaceae bacterium | reverse complement strand
GCCATCTCAAATCTGATGGGTGCAAGGCTTTGCGATGAAGGAATCTTCCGTGCAGAAAAAATTTTCGTCTACACTTTTGCATGTCCAAACATAATCCAACGGAAAGAAAATCTCGACGAAAAAAAATACGGATTCATCTGGAACATAATCAATGCGGAGGATGCGGTTCCGGCTTTACCTCCATGCCGCGGAAATTGGCTTTTCCAAAAATACGGACACACGCTCACCATGGTCAACCGATGGAACGTGGATGCAAAATCCTACGACGAAAAATATTACCCGAAGATGAATTCCATTTACCGCAGTTTCATCGGTCGCGACTATCATCCGTTCAAAAACGGACCTTTCGTTCAAAGTCAGTTCGTCAGAATCGTTACCGACAATTTCAATAAGATTGAAGATTATTACGGAAACATTTTCAACTTCCCGAACATCGCCAAGGAATTCGTCAAGAATTATTTTACGGAAAACGGAAACACACAACCCGGACAATATACGAAGGGGCAGAACTGGTTCCTGGATTTTCTAAACGGAATTACAGACAACGGAATCGAAAACATTTCCCTCATGCTGACCGACATGCATTCAAGCGAACAGTACCTTGCGTGGGTTTTGGCCTTGGATGAAAAGGAACTTTATTCGGAGCTTGGAAATTTCCAAATTGTGCTGGACGGATTTTACGAATGTGCCATTTTTGATGAAGACCAAAATCTTGTCGCACAGATTCTTGACGGAGCAGTCCAATATGAAAAAATAAATCTTCCGCTTGCAGCAACTCCGCTCATGGGAAAAAACACCGCAATAGGATTTCCCGCAACTGAAAATTTCACGGTCGTAATACACAAGGAAAGTCTTGCACCGACAGTCATTTCTGCACGGCTTGAATATTACGATGCAAGCGGAAAACTTGTCAGTGCAGAAAACAAAAAATATCTGTATCCGCACATCGGGATGGGACTGAAATTCACCGCAGGAAAAATCTTCGTTGAAGACAGAAAAATTTCTGCGGAAAAAATCCACGGACAGGAACTTAAGGATTACATTGACTTGGGAGATTTGGAACAGCAGGAAAAATTTTTCATCTACCCCGAACTGTCAATCGATGTGGACGGACAGTTGGGAGCAGGTGTCCATATCGGAAAACCGAATGTATATGGAAGCCTTTTGACATTTCAACCCTTGAGCGAATTCGGATCGGTACTGGAACTGTCTCCGGGCATCGGACATCAGAACGCAATCTTTGCAAACCTGATGCTTGATGCGGAATTCTACACCCGATTCATCTACGTCTTCAGGGATGTGGAAGGAAGCGGATGGAATTTTGTACCATCGCTCAGGCTCATGCTTTCGTTCAAGCCAAGGAACTACCTTCAGATTTTCGTTGCAGGAAGTTTCGACCTGAACATAAAGAATTTCAACGACGCTCCGTTCAATCCGCTGGTCCACAATCGATGCATGGGTCCCATAAATCTGGGCGATTACGTAAAAATCATTCCGACAGTCAGTTTCGGAATAAAAATCTGACACTCGCCTTTATTTTCCATTCTGCGTCATGATTGTTGTCAGCGATTCAGAAGATTCGTTCGTGCGGAGTGCAAGGGTCCTAAGGTTTCTTGATTCGTCGGAAAGGACTTTCGTTTCGTTGTAAATCTCACGGCTTGCAAGATCTACTTCCTTTGCTGCCTTGAAAAGCGAATCAATATTCCTGTTTACGTTGTCCGCAAATTCCTTCTGTTCGACAAGTGAATCACGCATTTTTTTTGCAAGAGTCGCCAAATCTGCCGATTCCCGTGCAATGATTTCACCGGCTTCCCTCTGAGCCAAAACGCTTTGTGATGCGGCACCGACTTTCTGTGCACTTTCCTGCGAATCGACATTGATTTTTGAAAGCGAACCGTTGACCTTCGTACAGAGTTCTACGCTGTGCTGAATCTGACTGATGACGACGGTAATGATTTCACCGATTTTTGCAGACCACTGTGAAGTCTGTGAAGCCAGGTCCTTGATTTCACGGGCGATGACGGCAA
This sequence comes from uncultured Spirochaetaceae bacterium, assembly GCA_902772605.1. Lineage (GTDB taxonomy): Bacteria > Spirochaetota > Spirochaetia > Treponematales > Treponemataceae > Treponema_D. The sequence continues at coordinate 422 of CACYBG010000203.1, read as the reverse complement.
ATCCCTTTCCAAACTCACCGGAGTGGGCCGCTTCGATTGATGCGTTCATTGCAAGAAGGTTCGTCTGTTGTGCAAACGTATCCAAAGTCGTAACGACACCAAGGATTTCCTTCGATGAATCCTGGACGTTCTGCATCTCTTCCAAAAGCTTCCTCATGTCCCCGGAGCTTGAACTTGTAATTCCCGAAAGACCCCTCGAAAATTCAGCAGCAGACGTAACGCCTTCACCGACGTTCTGGATTCCCTGAATGACATCGTTTATCCTTGAAGCAGTGGATTCAATCAGCTTGCTCTGTTTGTCGAACTGCTGACTCATTGCATCAAGGAAGTTCGTAAGATTTGCGACCGATTTTGCAGTCTCTTCCTGTGAGCGTCCCTGAACGTCCAGAGCCTTTTTGATTTCCTCAACCTTGTTCTGTGTT
>CACYBG010000202.1 GCA_902772605.1 uncultured Spirochaetaceae bacterium | reverse complement strand
CCGATGATAGTCTGAATCAAAAAGCTCAGTGAAAATCCACGCCCCGAAAAACTTCCAAGCAATGTCGATGCCGCACTGAGGATGCACAGTCCAAGGGCAGGACTGAAATCGAATCCGCCGAAACGGAGCCACTTTATGTTTTTGAAAAGGTTCAGATACGGATCACAGATTTTTACAAGGAAATTTGAAAATCCGTTTCCGTTCATCTGAGGAACCCACGTCATTATTATCCTGATCATGCAGAGTATGGCATATACGCCGAGAGCAGCAGAAAGCACGTTTAAAAGTAGTCCTACAGGATTCATAATTTTCCCCCATCAATTTCAAGTTCGGATGCCGGTCGTAAAACCGATTTCCAGACGGCAAATCACTCGCACCAGACGTCCTTGACCAGCGGCATGTCCTTGAGTGCCTGAACGGTCTCCGGATCGGATTTGGTCGTCATCTGCGAATTTGCCTTCACGATGTAGCTTTTTCCTTCAACATCTATATGAAAATATACAACACAATTACCCTGACCGCCAAATAAAAATTCCTTCATTTCGTTGATTTCCGCCGGAGTCTTGAATCCCTCCTGCATCTGTATGTGCACCGAAGTGATGGATTTTTTCTGAAGTTCATCAGGGTCCTCAATCGATTCAACCTGGAACGACGCCCTTTCCCTGGAACCGTCAACACGTCCCTTGAATGCATACACGCCTTCGTTCTGGATTTTCTGCGAAACCTGAGCCCAAACGTCCGGGAAGAAGGTTACGTCTATGGTTCCCTTGAAATCTGCAAGACGCGCAAAGGCCATCTGGGTTCCCTTCTTGGTCATTATCACCCGAAGTTCCTGAATCATGCCGATTGCAATGTGGACCCGACCTGAATTCCTTATCTCCCAGAATTTCCGTCCGCTTGAAACAAGGTAATCCTTCATGGCCTTGTCTTCTTTTCCGAGCCTGTCTATGTTGTCGCTGTTGACCGTGACGCATTTTTCAATCGCATCCCTCCAATCGTCCAGAGGGTGACCGCTTACGAAGCATCCGATCAGTTCCTTTTCCATGTTGAGGAGTTCCATTTTCGGCATCTCCTCGACTTCTTCGAACTTGTAATCGACGAACTCCTGTATTCCGGTGTTTTCAAAGAGGCTTATCTGTCCGCTGTCCGCACCGAGACGCTTTTTTTCTTCATAGGCGATTGCACTTTCGTAATTCAGGATGAGTGTCGCACGGTTTTTGTCCAGCCTGTCGAATCCGCCCGTCTTAATCAGGACTTCTATGGCCTTTTTGTTTACGTCGTGGAAATCGATGCGCTCGATGAAATCAAGGAATGACTTGAATTTGCCTCCCTTCTCCCTTTCACGCACGATGGCTTCCGCAGCTCCCTGACCCATGCCCTTTATGCCCATGAGTCCGAAAACAATGCGTCCGTCCACAACGTCGAATATGGAGTCGGACCTGTTTACGTCGGGCTGATCGACTGCAATGCCCATCTTGCGGGCTTCTTCGATGTAAATCGGAATCTTGTCGGTTGAGGTGATTTCGTTCGTAAGGTTTGCGGCCATGAATTCGGCAGGCATGTTCGCCTTAAGCCAACCAGTCCTGTATGCAACGACCGAATATGCTGCGGCATGGGACTTGTTGAATCCGTAACCGGCAAAAGGCACCATTATGTCGAAGATTTCATCCGCATGTTCCTTCGTGAACCCCTGCTTCAATGCTCCGTCTTCAAATTCCTTCTTTTTTCCCATGAGGACTTCAGGCTTTTTCTTTCCCATGGCGCGTCGAAGCATGTCTGCGGCACCGAGCGAAAATCCTGCAATCTTCTGTGAAACCTGCATGACCTGTTCCTGATAGACCATGACACCGTAAGTTTCCTTCAGTATGTCCTCAAGGCAAGGGTCCGGATAATGGATTGTCTCAGGCTTCCATTTTCCGTCTATATAGTTGGGGATGAAATCCATCGGTCCAGGCCGGTAGAGTGCGTTCAAGGCGACAAGCTCTTCTATGCAGCGTGGTTTTGCCTGACGCAGAATCTTCTGCATTCCCGGCGATTCAAACTGGAAGACCGCAACGGTATCTCCACGGCAGAAAAGGTCGAAGGTTTTTTCGTCGCTGTCGCTCACATTTTCGATGCTGAAAACCGGTTCCTCAGGCTTTCTGTGCTTGTTGATGATGTTTTCGGCATATCGAATCAATGAAAGCGTCTTGAGTCCAAGATAGTCGAATTTAACCAGTCCGCACGGTTCGATTATGTCCATGGTATATTGGACGGCCTTGCTTCCGGTCTTGTTATCCTTGAATACGGGCGCCCAATCAGGAAGAGCCGTAAGTCCGATTACCATTCCAGACGCATGGAGACCGGTGTTTCTGTTTACGTTCTCAAGTTTCTTGCAGAGCGTGAACATCCTCTGGTAAAGGTCGAATTTTTCCTTGTCGTTGTTGAAGGTTTCCATCTGGGTGTACGGAATGAGCTTACCGTTGTCGGGATGACCTTCATCTGCGGGTGTGAATGCATCCTTGAGCTTGGCTTTCGGATTGTCCGGTATGCACGATTTCAGGATGTTGACTTCCGAAAGGGGCACGTCCAGTATTCGTCCGACATCGGCAATGCACTGTTTGGGCTTAAGAGTACCGAACGTAACTATATGACCGACCTGCGGCTCTCCGTAAAGGTCCACCGTATGTTCGATTATCCTCTGGCGGAATTCGAAGTCCATATCCACGTCGAAATCAGGCATGGAAACGCGCTCAGGATTCAAAAAGCGTTCGAAAATCAGCTTGTAGCGGAACGGGTCAATGTCGGTGATGGTCATGCAGTAGGCGACTAGGGATCCTGCTCCGGAACCTCGGCCAGGACCGATCGGAATGCCGTTCATCTTCGACCAGTTGATGAATTCCCACACAATCAGAAAATAGCCGGAAAATCCCATGTTGAAGATTATGCCAAGCTCATACTCGCATCTTTCCCTGATTTCCGGGGTGATTTCCTTGTAGCGTTTTTTAAGCCCCTCCTCGACAAGGTAGCGGACATACGCATCCTGATTTTTCGTTTAGTCATCGCTGATCTGGAATTCCTTAGGAAGCTCAAAGCGCGGAAGGCATGTCTTAAGCTCCTGAGTCTTGTACTGATGGATGGTGAGGTCGCACATGGAGGCGATTTTGAGTGTGTTTTCCATTGCCTCAGGGTATTCAGGGAAAAGCTTT
>CACYBG010000201.1 GCA_902772605.1 uncultured Spirochaetaceae bacterium | reverse complement strand
CTTCATCACGCCAATCAACGACATCCACTTCACAGACTGGAAGTTCAGGCTCTACATCCCGTCAGTCAACGGCAACAGGTTCTCAGACCGGTTCTTCTTCAGGAACACAGTCCGGTTCACAGTCCAAGAAGGGAACATCTGCATCCGATGCCGACGGTGATCTCCTTGCAAAGGCCCAGGCTTCTTTCGACAAGGGTGAATATGCAGAATGCCTTGAATATCTGACGGCTTTCTTCAACAGTGCAGTCAGCAGGATTGACGAAGGACTTTACCTTCAGGGACGCGCTCTCGAAGCCCCGTCAAGCTCAAGGAACATAAAGGCTGCCCTGGATACCTACGAGACCCTTGTAAAAAAGTATCCGCAGAGCAAAAAATGGAACGCCGCAAAGGAAAGGGTCGTATACATAAAGCGTTTCTATTTCAACATCAGGTAACAATAGGACACGGAAAGCCCGAACGTTCCAAACGGATCAGACGGGTAAATCCAGCGTCCAAAAAGAGGAATATATGTTAGACAACAAATTCATTAAAGAAAATCTCCAGGCGGTAAAGGAAAACATCAAGAACCGCAACATGAATGCTGATGCAGACCTGGTTGTATCGCTCTACGACCAGCGTACGGCCGCAGTAACGGAACTTCAGGGCTGGCAGCAGAAGCGCAATGAAAACGCAGCGGCAATGAAACAGAAGCTGGATGCGGAGACAAGACAGAAATATATCGATGAAGGAAAGCAGATAAAGGATAAGATTTCCGAACTTGAGGCAAATCTCTCCGACATTGAAAACCGCCTTGACGAGGCTGCAAGACAGATTCCGAACATGGCTCATCCCGACGTACCGATCGGAAAGCTTGATACGGAAAACCTTGAAGTAAAGAAGGTCGGAACCCCAAGGAAATTCGATTTCAAGCCGAAGGACCACGTTGCATTGGGAGAGTCGCTCGACCTCATCGATTTTGACCGCGGAACAAAGGTTTCCGGACCGAAATTCTATTACCTGAAGAATGAAGCCGTATTCCTTGAAGAAGCCCTCATCATGTATGCGCTGAACATCCTCAGGAAGCGCGGATTTACGACATTCATCACTCCTGACGTGGCACGCGAAGAAATACTCAAGGGCATCGGTTTCAATCCGCGCGGAAACGAAAGCAACGTATATGCAATCGAAGACGAAGGAACATGTCTGGTTGCAACCGCTGAAATCACTCTTGGCGGATTCCATTCAGGTGAAGTGCTTGACAAGACCAAGCTCCCTCTTTTCTACTGCGGACTTTCACACTGTTTCAGGCGTGAAGCAGGTGCTGCAGGTCACTTCAGCAAGGGTCTTTACCGCGTACATCAGTTCGACAAGGTAGAAATGTTCGTATACTGCCTCCCGGAACAGAGCGATGAAATCCACGAAAAGCTCCGCCTCATCGAAGAGGAAATCTTCACCGGCCTTGGAATTCCGTTCAGGGTCGTTGATACATGTACCGGAGACCTTGGTGCACCGGCTTACCGAAAGTGGGACCTGGAAGCATGGATGCCGGGACGTGCAGACGAAGAGCATCCTGAAGGCGATTACGGTGAAGTGACATCAACTTCAAACTGTACCGACTACCAGGCAAGAAGGCTCAACGTAAAGTATCATGACGACGACGGAAAGAACAAGTACGTGCACATGCTCAACGGAACCGCAATTGCAGTCGGACGTGCAATGCTCGCAATAATCGAAAACTATCAGAACGCTGACGGCTCCATCACCATACCGGAAGCACTCGTACCGTTCTGCGGATTCGACAGGATAGGACCGAAGAGCGAAAACAGCTCCCCCGTCTACGTACCGAGCAAGACAAAGAAATAAATTCAGTTCTGAAAAACATGGAAGCCCTGCATGAACGGAGTTTCCGTGTTGAACGGTAAACCGAGCGTATTGAATCACCCCGGCGTTCACCGTCCAGATTCAAAAGACATACATCCGGCGTACTTAAGGGGTACGCTGGATTTTTTCATTTAGGGAAGCACCGAACAATCTAAAACGGATCATCCGGTATTGACAACATCCCTTAGGAGCCAGAATGGAAAACTCACGATACAGAAAAACCCTGATTACGATGCTGGGACTTCTTGCTGCGATAATACTTGCCGCAGTCTTAAAGACGGCATCGAGCGTACTGATTCCCCTGACGCTTTCGCTTGTACTTGTCGGAGTCGCCTACCCCGTTTGCAGGAAACTCAACTCGATACGGATTCCCTGGATAATCTCCATAGCGTTCATTCTCCTTGCAACCGCAGTAGTGGCAATCGGTCTTGGAGGCATAATCGTCAGGTCCCTCAAAAGCATAGTCGAGGTTTATCCGAAATACGAGGAAAGGTTCACCTCCCTATACAGGCTCTTCTGTACGACATTCAGCATCCCCTTCGACGAAAATTCATCGCTGTGGGCAAACCTGTGGAACTCTCTGAACGTCAGGAAAGCCGTGCAGGATTTCGCACTTTCACTGAGCTCCTCAATCGTTTCCTTCCTGAAGGTGTTCATGGTCGTACTTCTCTTCATGATTTTCCTGCTGATTGAACTGAATCCTAAAAAATCGCTTTCGAAAATCGACAGGGCCTTCAAAAACCCTTCGACCAGGAAAAAAATCAACAACATAATTTCAGGTACCGTACAGGACGTAACCAGATACATATCGATAAAATTCTTCGTATCACTGATTACCGGAGTCCTTGTCTGGCTGTGCACAACCGTCGTCAAGCTTGACTTCGCCATAATATGGGGCTTCCTTGCATTCCTTCTGAATTTCATACCGAATTTCGGTTCGCTGATTTCCTGGGCACTCACGACGGGATTTTCGGTCCTTCAGTTCTATCCTTCGTTCGGAAAGGTCGTTTTCATTGCTCTGTCGGTCCTAGCCGTAAACCTGGTCATGGGAAGCTTCCTTGAACCGAGATGGGAAGGAAAGGATTTGGGAGTCTCGCCGTTCGTAATTCTCGTAAGCCTTTCTTTCTGGGGCTGGATGTGGGGATTTGTCGGGATGATACTTGCAGTTCCACTTACGGTCGTACTGAAGATCGCATTTGAAAACTATTCGCTCCTAAGGCCGATTGCCGTCATAATCGGAAGCGGAAAAGACGGACGCAGAAAGGGGTCTATAAAAAGGCATTTCAAGCGGAAGGATGAAAACACACCGGAAGATACGGGCGGATTGCAGGATGAACCGGGAGTAAACGAAAAGCAGCAGGAGGATGTGGACGAAAAATCAGAGGAAACGTGAAAGTCCGTCCGAAAGGAACCTTGCATCCTCTTCCCTGCACTCATCGACGGAAAGAATCATGCAGCGTCCGTTATCGTTACCGACAGTCTCAACGACAGAGCAGCCAAGATTGACGGACCTCCTTATGACGGGCGATATTGAAAAATCGAATGACAGGGTGCAGGACTGACCGAGCGCCAGCGGACATGCAGAATCCCTGTCTCCCAATGCCACGTTTTCAGGACCCAGATGCAGAAGTTCAAGCGGATGCCTCGTTCCGTCCGAAACGCCGGATGATGCGGAAAGGTCGGAAAGGAAAACGCACAGGTTCATCATGAACGGATAGCTTTCGCGGCTTTTTTCGTCGATTCTGGACCACATTGCGCTCACCCTGAGTTTTTCGAGCTTCATTTCGTCGCGACCGAGAGTCTTTGAAGAATCATAGCGCAGGGGTACGTAAATGCCGATTGAAACGTTCGATTTTCCGGCCGGATACGAAAGCTTTCCCGATACCGACGGATGATTTTCGACTTCCTCAGCCTCAATCCTGTTTATTTCCGACGGAAGCGGAGAACTGATGCCGGTAATACCTGCAGAAAGGTTCAGCTCGCAGAAATATCCGGCTGAATCGATGAAAAAGAAAATCCTCACGCTCCCCTTTTTACGTGCGCTTGAATCAAGACCCGAGTTTTTCCTGAACACAAGTTTTCCGTCTGCAAGGGATACGTTTACAGATTCTACCTTTAAGGCTGATTTTTCGTCGAATGAACTTCCCGACGGCTGTACGTAAATCGGAATGCGGGAATCAAGCAGTTTTCTGAAAAAAAGTTCACGGCCTACCGATGAAAGGGCTTCAACTCCGCTCATTTTTTTCTCCGGCATCCTCATGTCCGATGAATTCCAGAGAAACTATCCTGTAGGAACGTTCCGGACTCAGATAGATTCTTGCATCCTGAAAGGAACCGTCGTTTTCAAGGAAGCGGACAGGACACTGCAGGAGGGGTCCCGTGTCGTATGCTTCACCGAGGATGTAGGACTTGAAGCGCTTTCCTTCCCTGTTGATGTCGTATCTGAAAATGACAAGTGCATAGATTGATGAAGCGTCCATGTATGAATCGGCACCTTTCCTTTCCACTATTGCGGAACAGAAACCGTCCAGAACGGATATGGCGGCGTCAGGAATCATGGACGTATTGAGTACGGCAAATCCGTCGATGCTCGGATACACCGGAGGATAACTGTCTTCCGTACCCGATGCAAACACGTTTGAGGGGCTTGCCGTCACCGATTTGGAAATGCCGTCTGCACCGATAACCTTTGAAGAAAGCACGGAACCGTCAATGTCGCGGGTCCAATACATCTTCTGTGAAATCCGGGTAACAGTCTGACGGAGAGTAACGCCGTTGAACTCCTCCAGATGCTCCAGTTCGGATGAACATGAAAACAACAGTACGGCAGAAACAAAAATGAAAGCCGTTGAAAATACGCTTTTTTTATTCACGTGCCGCCCCTTTACCAACGACTACAGGTCGGCGTCGGTATTTTTCATTACGATGGCATTCTTGTATTCGACCGATGCCACGGAGAATATGTTTACGTCCGGAAGATTGTCAATCATTGAAACCTGTCCCTCGAATTCCACGTTGTCGGCAATCCTGAGGTTAGCAGTCCTGATGTCGCCCTTGACCCTGCTTCCACGGCAGAGCTCAACGCGTTCGGTGGCCTCGATGTCACCGGTCACCATTCCATATATTACGATTGACCTTGCAGACATCCTGTCGCAGGTACATACTGCAGTCCTGTCTATTTCCAATGCACCGGTTGCATCTATGGTTCCGTTAAAACGTCCAGTAATCACCAGGTTGTCGGTGAAGTTCAGAACTCCATCGAATTCCGTCTCCTGACCAAAAACCGTCATATTCAAAAGTTCATTTGCCATACGTTACATTCTACCCCTTTTGCCCCTGTTTTTCAAGGTCGCCCGACCCGCTTTTTTTTGTCGGTAAATCAGCCGAACGATTCCGTAAACAAGGGATGCCGCCGCCAGAATGATTTCCAGTACCGGAAGCCAGTCGCCCAAGGCATTGTAGGCAGTCGGAGAATATTCATCTGGAACGGATATTGAGCCCGAAAGGTAATCGGCCTTGAAAAAATCCAGCGTACCGGATATCCTTCCCCGACTGTCGATAAGGCATGTGGCACCGCTTGCAGTCGCCCTGGCAGTCGGTACGGCATTTTCCACGGACCTGAATACCGCCATTGAAAGGTGCTGCATCTGACAGTTTGCACTCCCCGACCAGGAATCGTTCGAAAGGTTGAAGAAGCACCTGGCACCGTTTTTTACGAAGGTTCTGCACAGACTTCCGAACGTATCCTCAAAGCATATGGGCGTTGAAAAGGAAATGCCCCGCTCATTGAACACCTTGGCTTCAGTTCCCGGAGTCCACAGGTGAGTGTCTCCCATCAGAAGCTTGTCGTAGAGCCACGGAAAAAGCCTGTCATACGGAAAATACTCGGTAAACGGAACAAGGTGGATTTTATAGTAGGTTTCGGGAACCGGCGGGTTTACGTTCTTCCTGCGGGTGTCGAATACAAGGACCGAATTATAGTCGTCCATGTACTCGCCTCCGTTGTCAACGGTCGATTGATTTCCGAAAACGAAGCATGAATCGGTTACCGACATGAAATCCACAAGGTCGCACACCATTGCATAGCGCTTGGGTTCGGACCTGCTTTGATAATTATAGACGAACGGGGGAACGACCGCCGTTTCAGGCCAGATTATAAAGTCAAGCTTGGGATTTTCTTCCAGTGCCTTTTCAGACAGTTCCTTAAGCTTTTCGACATCGCGAAGGTAAACTTCAAAGCCGTACTTGTTTGAATCCGTGTTGTTCTGGATGCAGGCCAAGGATACTTCGGTGCACTTACCGTCCCCGACATTCAGTCGAACGATGCCATAGACGACAGTAAATCCCATGAGCGCAAAAAAAGCGGACGTCAAAATGCGCCTTTCCTTCCAGAATCTGGAAATCACGCAGAGGACACCGCCCTTCCTTTCTTTCGGATCCAAAAAAAGCCTGACAAGATATGCAATGAGCGTCGAAGCAGTTACGCACAAAAGCGAAACCCACCAGACTCCGCCAAAAGATGCAGACTGAATCAATACGCCGACATTCCACTGGGTATAGCCGATTATGCCGTACGGATATCCCAAAAAACCCTTGGTCTTCAGGAATTCGTAGATGAGCCAGACCAGAGCCATCGCATGGAAGTCCCTGTCCGGGAAAAGCCTGGATGCCGCACGCATCAGCTCAAAGACCAGTGCAAGAATCACGCCGAAAACCGGCAATCCAAGGTATATCGTATATGGATTGAAATTGGCCAGCCAGTTGGAAAAAAGTCCGTACGAAATCGCGCCGTAAATGAATCCGTAAATCCATGCAGTCTTGAGGCTTGTCCTTCGTATCAGCATGAAAACCGGAACAAGGCATAAAAAACCTAAAAACCCGAATCCCTCGGCAAACAGGAAATTGGGATGGGCCAAAAAAAACAGGAGAGACGAAAAAACCGTTAAAAGTAAATTGATAAGAACAGCCACGGCATTTTCCTAAACCGATTGGATTTGACTAGGCTCAGGAAATCGAAATGCGGCCTGAGGATGGATACCGCAGGAAAAGAACTAATCCCTCACGGAAAGGTTCATCATGCTTTTTCTTAAATCCTGACCGGAGCGGAATACGGCAACATAATGAGGGGCTACATCAAGAATGTCTTCACCGGTTTTTGGATTCCTTGCCCTGGTGCGTCCTTTCCTTAGACGCGGTTCAAAGGTTCCAAAACCCCTGAGCTCTATCGTTTCACCGCTCCCCAAGAATTGCTTTATTCCTTCCAATAGGCGATCGGCGACATCCTGAACCATTTTCCTTTCATAATTTGTATCTTTGTAAACAGCTTCCACCAAATCATACTTGGTTATTTTTTTTGCAGACATACAAACCTCCAGTAAGCAGGAATTAAATTCAGGATATCGATGCAGAAAATTATTTTGCTTCTGCTGAGCCTGCGTTGAAAGTTACGTTGAAAAGCTTGTACATGCGGCTCTTCTTGCGAGAAACTGCATTGCGGTGCATAACACCCTTGCGTACAGCTGTATCATATTCAGACTGCAGAGCCTTGAGAGCCTTGAGGGCCTCATCCTTGTCTTTCTTATGAACGGCTGCAACAAACTTCTTTGCACTTGTGCGGCATGTTGATTTTACAGCCTTGTTGCGCAAACGACGAACTTCGCTCTGAGCGTGTCTCTTCTGTGCAGATGACTTCTTCACTGCAACTTTATTTTCTTCTGCCAAAGTATTACCCCCAAAATGGATATGCGGTTCATTCTATAGAATGAAAAAATAATAGTCAAGTATATAACTGTTTATATATCCTGCAATTAGGACAGTCCACGAACCAGAGGGATTCCGACGGACCGAAAAACAGTCAAACCGATTTAAAATAAAAAAGACCTCCTTTCCAACCCAAAAGGTATTTTGGGAAGCCTTTTTTCTTTACTTTATTCAAGAAAGAGTTTTATACAGAAATTAGAATCTGTAAAAATCCAAGGCTCCTTATTTGTTGAAGTCTTTTGGACGTCTCTCGACACGCTTACACTTCTGGCACTCTGCCAGGTTTCTGAGTCTGCCCTTTTCGAACATTGTCTTCATGATGATTTCACCACCACAATCCGGGCAGAAAAATTTCTGAGTCGCAACAGTTGTACGAGAGTTCTTACTGGTTCCAGCCATGATATTCCTCCATTGCTAAATTTAGTATACCGATTTTACACAATTTTATCAATTATTGTCAAGGGAGAAAGCTCCTTAAATCGAGCCGACAGCGGAATTCCTCCACTCTTCAAGCTGATTTTGAATCAACTCCCTGCCCTCATCCAATATCTTCTTTTCGGCGTCCTTGTTTTCCGGTGCATCATAGACCTTCAGGACCTTGACCCTGTACGCGCCTTTCTTCAGGTTTCTGAAAAGGTCCTTTATGTTTGAAAGCCTGTAGCCTCCGTCCAATGCGCACACGGCAACGGGAACCCTTGCATTTTCAACCAGACGCCTGAATCCTGCTGAATAGAACTGTCCAAGGTTTCCGTCACGGCTTCTCGTACCCTCAGGGAAAATTACGGGAATCTGATTCCTTTCGACCGCCCTGAGTCCGAAATTCCTGAGCCTCCTCATTGCAACGGCAGGGCTTCCCTTCCTGGGTATGAGGCAGTGTCCCTGCGAACGGAGCATCTTTCCGACCATCGGAGCGCTTCCGAGAGTATCCTTTGCAACGAAACGCACTTCCCTTCCGGCAAAATAATAGAGGTAGACCACTATGTCTATCAGGCTCTGATGATTTGAAATGACCATGAATTTTTCAGGAAGAGAGGACTTGGACCCTTCATCTCCAAGGAAACGGAATCCGCGGTACTGCTTCATTATGACGAAAAAAAGCCTGGCGCACCTGGTGGTTATGTAATTCGACCAGAACAGGGACAGTTTTCGGCTGACAGGATACGAAAAGACCAGCATGAGCGTCGGAAAAATCAGCATGCCCAAAAGGCACGCAAGCGTAATGAAAGTAAACATGCCTACAATTATAAACGAGTGAAAATCAAAAGTCCATACCAAAGGACAGGGGATTCAGGGTCTCAGCATGAAACCTTTTGTTTGAAAGGGGGACCGATCTGCATGAGCAAACAACACATTTCATAAGGAACATCGGTCCTTAAAGATGATAAAAAATCGCCCGACTGAAAAAAATTGCGCAAGTTGAACGCAGGACAAGCCGGAAAGACATTTATTTCCTTGCAAAATGCGAATTTGTGACTTATAATTTTCATTATGGAAGCCTTGATTTTCGGGCTTTCTTTTGCAGTATCGAACGGCTGTAAAAAATCTAACAAAAGAATCATTGGTTCTTGAATACTCAGAGGTGTAGTGTATGGGAAAATTCGTGATTAAAAAGGCCAAGTCAGGCATCATGTTCAATCTGCTCGCCGGGAATGGAGAGATTATCGCCACATCCCAGGTTTACCAGTCTAAGTCGTCTGCAAAGAACGGTATCGCCAGCGTAATCAGGAATTCCGGTTCAGAAATTGAGGACCAGACAAAAGACGGATACAAGGTTGAAAAATGCCCGAAGTATGAAATCTACAAGGACAAGAAGGGTGAATTCAGGTTCAGGCTCAAGGCTGGCAACGGACAGATCATTGCAAGCGGCGAAGGATACAAGGACATGCAGGGCGTGAAGAACGGAATCTCATCAATAAAGAAGAACGCCACGGATGATACGAAGGTCATCGACGAAACCCTGGACTGAAATCCGGTACGCAACGAATTCCTGAAACCGACAATTGGCAAAGGAGTTTCAAGCCGAGCGACGGGATATGCAATCCTACGCCCGAATCATTCGACGGATTAAGACGGCTATCCAAACGGATAGTCGTTTTTTTTATTCAGCGATGTAAAAATCAACGGATTCGATTGAAGCAGGATTTTATGACAGTCGGAAAACCAACGGTCCAAACGCATAAGAACGCTGCATGAAAGTCCCCTGAGGCATTGCAGCCGGATTCATGCGCTCAAGTAAACACGAATGCGTATACGAAGGATATATGAAACGCTTTCGGATATTCTGAGTTTCCTTAGCTTCGTCCCTGTCAGGTATCAGTTCAAGCTGAAGAACATGGCATTAAACCATCCTCATGAACAGAAACAAGGCTGTACAAAACCCATGGACTCACACAACCTAAAAAAAACGAGAAAAATTAAGATGTAAATGATGATTTCAGCCACCCAAAAGCCCGACAGGTCCATTGAAGAACATGCCGAACAATAGTCAGAAAAACACTGCAGACATGCACACCCAATGCCCAGCGCATCAAGGAACAACTGGCAAACCAACCCAGAAGTCCTCAAAACTTTTTCAAACAGATGGAAAGCAAAGCATCCCCTCTCTCCACGAAGCTGTCCGATATGCGTCACAGGCCGATTCGAATCGATGGAAACGACACGTTCACTGCGCACGGCCATCAGAAGACAATGACCATACGCACACCTGTCGGACAGCCCGATAAAGACTATTTCAGGGAGGCTGAGATACGCTCAAGTACCTTCTTGCGATCCAAAGGCTTTACGATATAGTTCTTTGCACCGGCCATAAGGGACTTTTTGACAAGCTCCTCTTTTCCCAAGGCAGAAACCATGACGACCTTTGCATTCTTGTCAAAAGCCATAATCTGCTCAAGGGCTGTGATTCCGTCCATACGTGGCATGGTAATATCCATTGTGACGATATCAACATTCGGGCAAAGTTCTTTATACTTATCGACACCTTCCTTTCCATCAGCTGCAGTAGCAACTATTTCATATCCGTCGCTACTCAAAATCTGTGTAAGCTGTTTCGCTACGAACGCAGAATCGTCAACAACAAGCACACGAAACTTTGTTCCATCCTCTTTAAGTCCCTCAGGTGGACGCTCGTTTACTGAAGGAAAATCCTGTTTTGTCTTCATAACTATATACCCCTTATCTACTGACGTTCACGAATTGCAACGTTAACTTCAATTTTACCATATTCCGTAATCAACGGAACAATAAGAGCTTCGACGCTTTCCTCTCCACCACCAAGAGCAGCAATTTCCATATTCTCGCCGGCAAAAAGTGCTGGAGGAGTAAGGTCAAATTTAAATCCAAGTTCATGCAGCTTGGTTACAGCCTGAGCGGTTATCAGGTTGGCCAACTCGCTGATTGTTGCCTTTGCCAAATCATCAAAAGACGGAAGATCTTCATCATTCATCTTTGAAGCAATATTGAGAGCCGTTTCATAGGTCATGTCAAAAAGAACACGTCCTTCAACGTCTCCGGCCAATCCAACCAATGCGGCTACACCCATCACAGGCATGGCTGTAGATTTAAGATACAAGTCACCTCTTTTTACTTCTGCACCACCAAGAACTTCTTTCAAAACCCTGTATGATGTTTCAACGAATGGGTTAATGTATTCAACTCTCATCGGTTTCCCCCTTTTTATATTAGGAAACAAATTTTCCTTTATTTTGTTATCCGGACAGTCTTAGCGACTATCCTTTGAATAAAATCCAATGCTTCCAACAGTCTTTTTCGACCAGCCCGACAGTGAAATGTTTTCGTTATCGCCAACGATTATCATGCCGTTGCCCTTAACCTTTTCCTCAAAGTCCTCGATTATGGTCCTCTGAGACTGCTCCGGCAAGAATGATATTATATCACGTGCGAATACAATATCAATCGGTGGAAGGCTGTTCGTATGTACGCAGTCATGATACTCGAACATTATCATGTCCTTGATTTCCTGACTGAAAACATAGTCGCCGCTCACGTTCCTTATCAAGTATGGCCTGTACCATCCCATGCTTGCCTGGTCGTTTACAACCATAAGCGGGGCGTTGGACACACTCAACAGGTCGATATCGTGCGCGTATATCTTAATCCTTGCGGACGGATATCTCTTTTTAAGGACGCATGCAAGGGAATATGATTCATGTCCCTTTCCGCATCCAGGATTCCATACGACAACAGTCTTTGCACTGTTGTCCGGAAGCACCTTCATGACTTCCTTTGCATATTCATCAGTCCACCAGGTCTGATTGCAGCGTGAATAGAACGGCTTCAGGAAGGCTTCTGCATCGGCATCTCCGCTAAGCTGAGTATTGTCGGCACCCCTTTCGTTTTTCCATTCCAAATAACGCTTCTTGGCCCATTCCTCGGTTACAGGACTTATGGTAAACTTCTTGAGCGACTGAAGCGAATCCGAAATGAAATTCAAGTCGACTTCCTCAGTCTTCTGTGCAACTTCCGCTGCATTTATCTCGGACTTTGCAGATGACTTCATTTCCGTCTTTTCAGCGACAAGTTCAGCTGCAACAGCCTGACGATGCATGATCTGATTCTTGGCAGTCTCTGCGAGTTCCTTTTCTTCCTCGACGGACTTGACTCCGAAAATCTTATCAATATCAAGAAGAATATACAACCTTTTTTGAGCCTCTACAACACCCGAGATGTACTTTATGTTGATGTCTCCGAAAAGCGGATGCGGAGGCTGAATCGTGCTCTTCTGAATTCCGACGACCTTATCGATTCCATCGACAACGACACCGAAAGTCTGTTCACCGACAATGACGATGAGCATGTTTTCCATTGCATCATCGGCACGGTCCGGAACCTGTATGTTGAAGAACTTCCTCAGGTCGATGATCGAAATGATTTCACCGCGGAGGTTATGCACTCCCAGAACGAACGGAAGGGTGTTCGGAACATAGGTAAAGTGTCCGGCCTTGGCTATTTCCTTTACCTTCATGATGTCGATGGCATAATCCTTTCCAGCAAGTGAAAAAGTAACCATCTTATAGTCGATTACGCTCGACTTCCTCTTTTCTTCCTCAAGATCATCCTGAGTAAGCGCACTGCTGTCTTCCGCAACCTGAGTTGTACTTGCAAGAATATTTAATCTTTCCTGAATAGTCGCCATATCCTACCCTCTTGCGTTTCTAATAGCTTCTTCTTCGCGAGTCTGTTGTGCGCTTATTTCCTGTTTTACGCCCAATTCCAAAAGCTGGCTTACATCGATAATCAAGGAAACAGAACCGTCTCCAAGGATTGATGCACCGGCAATTCCAGGTGAAGTGGTAAACTGGTCCCTCAAAGGCTTGATTACCACGTCCTCTTCACCAACCAGTGCGTCAACCATTACGCCAATCTTCTTTTCCTGAGAACCGACTATTACTATGAAGCAGTATTCACTTTGGTCGGAGTTATGGATATTGAACAGACGGCTCAGGCGGAGGATCGAAATGACCTCGTTGCGGACATTAAGAACCTCGTAGTTGTCGATGGTATTTATGCTGTCGCGCTTTACGCGCTGACTTTCAATGACGTTTGCGATAGGAATAGAGTAAACCTCTTTGCCCACGCGGATAAGGAGTCCCTGGATGATGGCAAGCGTCAACGGCAGCCTGATGCTGAACTTTGAACCCTTGTTCGCTTCACTGGTAACGGTAATCGTTCCCTTGAGCTTTTCAACCATGGTCTTGACTACATCAAGTCCTACTCCACGTCCGGATACGCTGCTTATCTTGTCGCTGGTAGAGAATCCAGGCAGGAATATGAGGTTGTATGCCTCCTGATTTGAGAGGACCTTGTTCGGACTGATGAGCCCCTTCTTTATGGCCTTTGCGCGGACCTTTTCGACTTCTATTCCCTGACCGTCATCGATTATGTCGATGACAATCATGTTTCCTTCGTTCGAAGCCTTGAGTATGAGCTTTCCGGTTTCATCCTTACCCATCTTGCGTCGTACATCCGGAGTTTCGATTCCGTGGTCGACAGAATTACGTACGCAGTGCATGATCGGATCAAGGAGGTCGTCAACGACGGTCTTGTCGAGTTCCGTCTCTTCACCTTCTATAATCAGTTCAACCTTGCGTCCAAGGTCACGGCTCAAGTCACGGACAACGCGCGGGAAACGGTTGAAGATGGTTCCGATCGGGACCATTCGAATCTTCATGACGCCTTCCTGAAGCTCGGATGCAATGCGTCCAAGGTTCTGCGTTGACGAACGGAATTTGCTTGCAGTGGTCTTGAATTCATTTTCAAATCCGTCGAACCAACCTGTAAGGCTGCCGACCTCTTCGTTCACCGACTGCCTGATTTCCTTTGAAGACGCACCGTTCTGAACCTCTTCAAGGAGCTTGGGTATGGTTTCAAGGACATGACGCTGCTTTTCCTTGTAGATTGCATTGAGGTTCTGGAGCTTCAGCTGCAAATCCGCAAACTGGAGTCCGGTCTGGTTGAATACGGCCTTCGTGATGACGGTCTCGGAAACCAGGTTCATGAGGTTGTCTACACGCTTTGAGTCTACGCGGAGTATGGAACCCGTCTGAGCTGCATGTGCAGGAGAAACCGTCTTTTTTGCCTGCTGAACGTTTGCCGTAGTGGCAGGAACAGCACTTGACGTATCCTGATGTTCCTCGACCTCTTCAGTTTCATGAGTCTCAACGGGAATCTCGACCTTTTTCTCGACGGCTGGAGCCTGAACGGAAGAAGGTTCATAGGATGCCCTGGACTGTGACGAAGAACTTTCCCCAAGGGGGTGT
>CACYBG010000200.1 GCA_902772605.1 uncultured Spirochaetaceae bacterium | reverse complement strand
GTTTTCATCTGGAATTCCCACACGCTGATTTTTTTGGTCGTGCTTGGTCCCGCCGTGTTGATTTATACCATTGCCGGAACTTCAAAAAAGGTTTTCCTCTCCAATGATGAAAAAAACAAAAACGATGCCGCAATGGAGAGGGCAAGGGAAGAAGGTCGCGAGTACATGGAAACGCTGTCCAGAAAAATACTTGAAAGACAGGCTGCCGAAAATCAGTCAACGGAAAATCAGACGGCTGAAAATCAGTCGACGGAAAATCCCACCGCTTCCGATTGATGTTTCAAGTCCGGTCTGAAATCGTCTTTCGTCATTCCACGCTGTATTCAGAGACTGCCGTTTGGTTTCCGCTTTCAATTGCAATCTGATGGCGGCCTCTGGTCAACGGAATGTCCCACTCAAGCAAGCCCTGTGCCGCTCCCATGTTTTGACCGTCCAGATACAGAGTGACCCTTTCGCCGTATCCTCCTGTGGCCGTTACATGGAGTTTCTGGAATGTCGAAGGTACGGACGGATCGAAAACAAATTTTGAGCCATCCCTTGGAAATTTGATGGAAAGACTTTCGGTCGATTCGCTTATTGTACCTGCCATGTTGTTTCCCTTCGCCCAGTGCTGATATTCACTCGGATATTGAATCTGAATTTTTCCGTTTACGATTTTATGCCAGTTGCACCGTTCTATCGTTGACTTGTTCCTATCAGCCTTTGAAATGTATTCCAATGATTTTGACGGACAGTTTGGACCGGCGGGCATTCCTGAAAGCGTGCAGACTTCCCGTTTTTCATAAAGCTCCGGTGCGTTGAATTCGCTCGACCCGTATTTTGCAGTGAGTCTGTCCAGAACCTGACGGACCAAAATCGCAGGGATTGAACTTCCTGTCATGTTGATGACTGTTTCTCCTTCGTAATTTCCCATCCACACGCCGACGGTTATTTCACTTGTTGCACCTATTGCAATTATGTTCTGATACTGATTTGCCGTACCCGTTTTAAAAATCGACGGATATGGCGTGTCAAAAACCTTTGCATTTCCAAAGCCCAATGTTCGTGCATTCTTGTCGCTTAAAAAATCACAGATTATGCGTGCAGTATCCTTGTTGTAGACTTTTGAAAACGGTGCATTTTTTGAACCGTTGGATTTCTTGAACGTGAGTTCCTTTAAAAGCTGTCCGTCGTTCGGGAAAACGGAAAAGGCGTGAACCATTTCATAAAGGCTTACTTCCGATGCACCCAGAGCCAGCGACAGACCTGTGGATTCCCTGGTTCCATTGAGAGACTTGAAATCAAGCTGCATGAGCCGACTCATGTATGAACTCAAACCGACTTTCTGCAAAAGATAAACCGCAGGGACGTTCAGGCTTGAAGCAAGTGCAACCCTCATTCGGACGGGACCGTTGAACATGTTGTTGAAATTGAATGGGACATAAACTCCGCTTGTTCCGAAATCCTGCTGTATGTCGGGCAAAACCGTTGACGGTTCAAATCCTGATTCCAAGGCAAGTGCATAAAGGAAAGGTTTCATTGAACTTCCAGGCTGACGGCATGTCAGAACTCCATCAATCTGTCCGCCATGGTTGATGTCGTCAAACGATGCATTTCCGACCCAAGCAATTATTTCGCCCGTATGATTGTTGATTGCAAGGATTGCACCGTTGTGGATTCTGGCCTTTGCATATTCGGACAGTTTGCTCTGCATCTGTTTTTCAAGCGATTCAACCAATGAACTGTCGATGGAAAGCGTCAAATCGGCAGGAATCGTTTCGTTTTTTTCTGCATACTGTTTTTTTACGTAATTTATGAAATGCGGACAAAGCGACGGATAGTCAAAGGATTTTTCAGGCGCATATTTCGATGGATAGCGCGGAATCTTTGCGAGCGTCTGCATCTGTTCTGAAGTCAGTTCATTCGGTGATTTGCAATAGAACGTCCTTGCCGCCGACCCGACTCCATCAGCTTGACTTCCAAACGGAACATTATTCATGTACATTTCAAGGATTTGATTTTTCGAAAATTTAGCTTCAAGTGAAAGGGCCAGAAACATTTCGCGGATTTTGATTTTAAAATCTACCGATTCCGTTCGGGGCTGAATCAGTCGGACAAGCTGCATCGTTATCGTCGAAGCCCCACTGACAATCCGTCCTTCGCTTTTATTCTGTTTCGCCGCCCTGATTATGGCCATGGGGTTTATTCCCGGATGATAGTAAAACGACGAATCCTCTTCCTTTATGAAATACTGGACCAGTTCTTTCGGTAAATCCTTAAGCTGATAATATTCCTTTCGCAGACCTTCCTCCAACGGAAGTATGTGCAGAAGTCTTCCATTGCAATCATAGAATCGCGTGCTGTACTGTTGATTCAGAAATTCATCGAGGCCCTTAATCGGCATGAGCTTTAAATAAATGTAGAATGTAAAAATCAACGCCAGTATAATCAGTATGATTTTTACCGGCAGGGGAATGCGTCGCTTCTTCTTTTCACCGTTTTTTTTCATTTGTGTACCAACTTGAACCGTTTTTGTTTTGCTGATTAATTCGTCCGTTAAAGTGTTATCGAACAGGCCAATTATAATAGAAAACTCTTTTTTGGAAAACAGTCGCAGGCATCGCTTTCTGAACAAAAAAAGCGACGGAAGAATTCCTGACTTTCCTCCGTCGCAAGATAATGGGTGGTAAATATTTTTAGATAAGGGAGGTTTTGATCCCTTAAAAAGGACCTTGGTTCAGGCAAAAGTCCCGGACATAATCCGTGGGTGCGGACTCTTGCCGAAGTTTTCCACAAATCAGCCGGCCATGATGTCCACTGGCTTTGTGTCGAAGTTGTGATATGCGTAGCTGTAAAGGATTTCTGCAACGTCCCTCAACGGCTTTCTGGTTTTCAGACCCATGTTGTAGGCAAACTCTGATGCAGCCTTTGTTGCTTCCGGATTCCACAGCTTTGCATTTTCAAGATTGATGAATGAAGCGTTTTCTGATTCTGCAATTGCCTTGATGTGTGCGTTCATGAGAGCAATCGTCTTGTCGAAGCTTGGATTGTTCACTGAAACCAGGGCGATTCTGCACTTCTTGTTTACAGCCTTAACTCCGTCAATCAGGTCGATGTAATTCTTGTCGAATGATGCAGGGTCGTTTTTGAATGCCGTGTAATCTGAGTCGCCAAGGTGAATCAAGATGCCCTCTGGCTGAAGTGCAGCAACTTTGTTCTGGAAGAATTTTCCGGAGTCGGCAACCGTCAATTTGTCTTCGCTCTTGTTGTAGATGTCAAAGTTGAAGTCGAATGACTTTGCCAATTCTGCTACCGGAATCTTTTTGTCCATTGAACCACCGAAAAGAATGACAGAGTTTTTCATTTCGATTGAAGAACTCTTCCTGTTGATGATTTCGTCCAAAGAATTTGTGTAGTTAGTCATGTTCTCCTCCTTTGCCTCTACAACATCTTCAATGCTTATATTCTTGATTTTTACTGATTCTGTTTCACCGGCCTTTCTGTCCAAAGCCTTGTTCCTGATGTAAACGAAAATGTTCGTCATGACGATTGCAAGATTCAGGAAGTAAACTGCAAGAACGTAATTGTACTGACCGTTGATGAACTTTGCCGTAATTCCCGCGATGTAACCGGTTATAATCAGAATGATGAAGGGAAGGCTTGTTCCTTTGGCTGTTCTGGCCCTGTATGCCTTGATAACGTTCAAAGGCCATGAAAAACCAAAACAAATCAACATTACAGCTTCAAAAAGATGAGCGATTTCCATTTTTTACTCCCAGAAGTCAAGGGAAAAATCGTCTTGTTTTTCGGTTGACTTTTTTTCTTCGTCCCGCTTCATTTCGATTAGGGACACTTTTGATGTTCGAGTCTCCAAAAGGAAACTTGGGTAGATAGTCGCCGTCTTGCGGTTTTTATCCTACACTTTTTTGCAACCTTTTCCGTTGCCTTATTTATGACTACATGATAGCGAATAAAATAAAATCTTCAATTTTTTGAAAGATTAAAAAATGAAATGATTTTTGCAGAATTTTTTTTACTTTCAAAACTTTTTCAAAAGCCTTTTGGTTGCATGATTGCACGATTTTTTTAATCGGAATTGTTTTCCAGTAATGATTTATGTAGTATAGTAAAGTCATGGAAAAGAAAACGGAAAACAACAGGGGAAAGCTTAATTCAATAAGAAAGGAAATCAAAAGGACTCAGCTGATTCTGATAATCACGGTAACCGTTCTTTTGACTGTTGGCGGTGCAATAATCAACATAAACTCAAACGACAAATTCCTCAATCAGATATTGCGGGATACTTCGGATTTGATAACGCGCCTTTACCTTTTCATAAGGGATTATTCCCAGGAAGATTTGTGCAAGTACATGGATTCTGTCGTCGGTGAACTTCCCGATGTCGATGTAATTTCAATAGTCGATAAGAACAACATCCGAATCTATCATACGAACCACAAGCTGATTAACACTGAATATGACGGTACCCATCCTGATTTTGCAATGCACGAAAAAGGATTTTACGTCGAAAACGATATCGGGCCGTCGGGGCCTCAACGCCGCTCGTATTCTGCAATTTACACGGCATCGGGCGAATACAAGGGATTCATCATGACAATCAGGCTTAAGAGGTCGATGATGTCGGCAAGCATCAGGACAGTGAGCCTTTTTGTTTTTGTCGTCATCGGTGCGATTTTGATGGAGCTTGCAATCTGCACATACATATTCAAAAAAATCAAAAGGGAATTCCTTGAATTTACCGAAGATTTTGAAGGTACGAAATTCCTGGTTGATTCCATGCGCGCGAACAACCATGATTTTACGAACAAGCTGCACGTAATCCTTGGACTCATTCAGATTCAGGAGTACGACAAGGCGATTTCGTACATCCAGAACATTTCAATCATCCAGCGAGAAACAATCAGTCGTATAATGAATACGGTCGATAATCCTTCGTTTGCTGCTCTGCTGGTCGGAAAAATTGCAAGGGCGTCGGAGTGCAACGTAAAATTCGTTTTGAAAGATGGAATCCATTTTGACTCGAATGACATTGATGTTCCGTCCGAAGCTTTGGTGACAATCACCGGCAACCTGATTGACAATGCACTGGATGCAATGAACATGGAAAGGTCTTTTGAAAAATCAAAGGAATTGACTTTCGGTGCGTTTACAAGACCCGGCGAACTTTTGATAACGGTAAAGGACACTGGACCTGGAATCCCGGATGAATTGCAGCAGAAGATTTTTGAAAACGGATTTTCAACGAAGGGTACTGGACGTGGCGTGGGACTCTATCACACGAAGCAGCTGATTGACAGTCTGGGCGGAACAATCAGCTTGGAATCACAGGTTGGAAAAGGTGCCTGCTTTATGGTAACCTTGAAGAAGAGATGACGGGAGGACGTATGGCGTACAAGGTTTTGATTGTGGAAGACGATCCGATGGTTGCGATGATTAACGAACAGTATGTCTGCAAGAACGCAGATTTTTGCGTAACGGCTTCATGCAGAAACGGAGAGGAAGCCCTGGTTTTCCTGTCGTCCAATAAAGTCGATTTGATTCTGCTTGATGTTTTCATGCCGATGATGGATGGAATTGAAACGCTGAAAAAAATCCGTGAAATGAAAGTCGATGCAGAAGTGATAATGGTTACCGCCGCAAATGATACCCCGACGATAGAAAACACGATGCATCTTGGCGTTTTGGATTATCTGATAAAACCGTTTACTTACGAACGCTTTGTCGTTTCGCTTGAAAAATTCATTTCCAAAATCACCATGCTTAAGGGCAATCAGGTTTTGGACCAGCAATGCATCGATACAATCATTTCAAACATGACTGCGGCCAAGGTTGAGGAAAAGTCTTATCCAAAGGGAATCCAGAAAAAAACGCTTGCGCACGTCCTGGAATATTTTAAGAAATGTTCTACATGGCAGACTGCAGATATGGTTGCCGCAGATTTGGGCGTGTCGATTGTAACCGTCCGAAATTACATGAACTATCTGGTGAAGGAGGGAACCATCATTCAGGACATAAACTATGAAACCGGCGGACGACCGAGCATGCTGTACCGACTGAAAAAATGATGCTGATTCTGTCGGACGAAAAAGTTTTGCAATCAGCTGATGATGTAATCCTCCCAGTTTCCGGCATCCTTGGCGTGGATTCCGTTTTTTATCTGTATGCCTGATTTTGCAACGGAGTCCGGATTTTTTGAAACCAGCGGATGCCAGTCGGGCAGTTTTTTTCCTTCGTACAAAAGTCGATAGGCACAGGTCGGAGGAAGCCAATCGAATGTCTGAAGTTTTTTCGGCGTGAGTTTGGTGCACTCCGGAACGATTTCAAAACGGTGGCAGTAATTGCTGCACTTCCCGGTCTTTAAATCCAACAGGTTGCAGGCAATCCTTGTGAAATGAATCTTCTCACGTTTTCCGTGTCCCTCGATTATTTTTTCATAACAGCACAGTCCGCAACCGTCGCAGAGTGATTCCCATTCTGTTTCCGACATTTCCTTAAGGGATTTTATTTCCCAAAAGGGTCGGGCTTCACCGTTGTTTTCTTCAGACATCGATTTTTCAACTCCGATTTTAGAGGCAGCTCCGAATCAATCCATCTTTTCGACGAGTGATTGAACCGCTTCCGTAAATTCTTTCACTTCCGCCGCGTACATTTCAATTCCCGATTTCCAGAAATCTTTTTCAGTGATGTCGAATCCGGCTTTTTTACAGAGTTCTTCGCATGAAGTTGAACCGGTCTGTGACAGAAGTTTGCTGTACGTCGCCGCAAAATCAGGTCCAATCTTTTTTGACTGCTGATAGAGTCCTGCCGCAAAAAGCTGTCCGAATGCGTATGGGAAATTGTAGAAATCCAAATCGGTGCTGTAGTAGTGCGATTTTACGGCCCACATGTATTCGTGACGCTCGGTGAAATTTCCGTCGGAATCCTTTTCGTCGTTCAATCCGTCGCCATAAGACTTTTCCTGGGCGTTACTCATCAAGCGGCAGAAATCTTCGGCATTGAGTTCCGTGTTTTCCCTGCTTTCAAAAACAGATTTTTCAAAATAAAATCTGCACAGGATATCAACCAGAACCTGACTCGTATCCTGCAAATCCAGATCGATGATTTTGATTTTGTCGAAACCGTTGCACTGTTTAATCATGTCCTGCTTGACGATTGTTTCCGCAAATGTGCTGGCAGTTTCCGCAAGCGTCATCGGATAATCGAAAAATGCCGCCGGTAATCCCTTCATGCATGAGAAATGATATGCGTGTCCCAATTCATGCGCCAGTGTGATTATGTCGCTGAACGTTCCGGTAAAATTCGAAAGTATTCGGCTTTGATGTCCAAGCGGAAAATCTTCATCGTATGCACCGCCGACTTTTCCACTGCGAACTTCTGCATCAATCCATTGCCTGTCGAAAGCCGACTTTGCAAAATCGTGCATGTCGCTGCTGAATGATGCATATTCTTTCAGGACGTAATCCCTTGCTTCCTCGAACGACCAGTTTTTTTCAAGGAGTGAATCTTCCGTTGCGGAATTTTCTTCTGGATTTGAAAGCGGTGCAAACAGGTCGTAAAATGCAAGTCCCCTGTGGTTTTCGGTTCCAGCAGTTTTGCTTGCCGTTGAATTTGTCTTCCGTAAAAGAAGGGCCTTGGATTTGAAATATTCGCGCCACATCGGAAGTGAATCTTCAATCGCTTCAATCAATGCGTCCAATGATTTTTGGCTCAATCGACTGTATGCAAGCGCACGTTCCAATGCCGACCCGTAATTCCTGCGTCTGTTAAGGTTGACGGTCTGTCCCTTCAGATTGTTCAGTGAAGCTCCGAGTGCAATTTCGTTTTGCGCCAAAAGATTCTTTTCCTTTTCCCAGGATTCCCTTCTGATTTTCGGATCTGCAGAAAAAGCGTCGTTCCTGAGTTCGTTGAAAGTTTTTCCGTTTGAATCCTTCAGGTTTGAAATAATCTGTTCATGCAGCATCGACCATGCGTTTCCACCCGTGCGGTTTAAATCGGATGCAAGGTTTTCTTCTGCTGCGGACATCTGGTGTTTCGTGTCTTCGATGCATTCATTCAAAAGATATCTGTAGTCGGCATAATTCGGATAACTGGTGAAAAAGCTTTCAAGCTGACCCTGGTTTTTCCGGAGCACTGCTGAAAATTTCAGGTGCAGCTGTTCAACGTCCAGACTGATTTTATCAACCGTGGAAATGTTGTTCAGCGATTGAGTGTTCGTCGTGTCGGTCGAATAGACGATGTATGCAAATGCATTGATTGTGCGCGAAAGTGTCAAAAGCTCGTTTTGATTTTCAAGGTAATTTGCAAGCCAAGGTAAAAAATCGGCGTCAGATGAAAAATCGGACGCTTCATTCAAAATCGAATTCATTTTTGCAATGACAGCCCTGTAATCGTCCAAAGCCTTTTTGTATTCAGCAGAATCAAGACCTGGAAAAATCGAGTCCAGATTCCAGCGGGGAATGTTGTTTGTGTTAGTCATAATTAACGAGTATAGCAGAAAATCAAAATGTAAAAAAGACCGTGTGTTCAACTTGCATGGCTTCAGCATGACATTATTGCACTTGCCATTCAAACCCTTGTTAAAATGCGAGAACGCATATTCTTGGAAAACTACTTTTGTTGGGCATCTGACGTAGTTCATTGTTAAGATTAACACCTACTAATTACCGAATGAAAAATGTGCGGTTCCATATTCGCGGGAAATTTTATATATTAGTTTGAATGTTTTGAGGAGTTGTAAATGATTGTTCCATTGAAAAAAAGAATTGAAATTGCATACAAGGGGTCGAAGATCCTGATGATTTTTTTAATCAGCACGTTGATTTTGGGGACGCTTTTTTTTCTTGGATGTTTCGGTCTTTTGGGGCTTCCGTCTTTTGAACGCGCAAAAGGACTTTGGATACCTCTCGGAATATTGATTTTCATCTGCGAATCGATTTTGTTCTGGGACGGGATTTTACGGATTTATCTCACGTCGGTGCAGCTCGGACTGAAACTGAGGATACTCGGAGCAATTTTCGGTCTTTTGATTCCGGTAAACATTTTCATCCTGATTTACATGATTCACATTGTCAGGGCGGAATACAGATATGAAATGAAAAAAATCAAATTGAATGAAGAAAGGTCTTCGCTCCAAATCTGCAAGACAAAATATCCGATACTGATGATTCACGGAGTCTTTTTCAGGGATTTCAAGCATTTCAATTATTGGGGCAGGATTCCTGATGAACTTGAGAAAAACGGTGCAAAGGTCTTTTATGGAAATCAGCAGTCTGCGGAATCGGTCGGTGACAGCGGAAAAAGGATTGCGGAAAAAATCCGCGAAATATGTAAGTCGGAGGGCTGCGAAAAGGTAAACATAATTGCACATTCAAAAGGCGGTCTGGAATCCAGGTGGGCAATCAGCATGGAAGAAATGGCTCCTCATGTTGCAAGCCTGACCACAATCAATACTCCGCACAGGGGATGCCATTATGCGGCGTTTTTGCTTTCAAAGATTTCCAAGAAACATCAGTTTTTCATCGCACGGATTTACAATAAGATTTTCAGGGAGATTGGCGACCCGAATCCTGATTTCCTTGCATCGGTAAAGGATTTGACCGTTGAAGCCTGTGAAAAATTCAACGAAAAGGTGAAGGATTCTCCGTCGGTTTATTATCAAAGCGTCGGTTCAAAAATGAACAGGAGAAGGGGCGGGCAGTTTCCGTTGAACATTACGTACCCGATGGTAAAAAAATATGACGGCATCAATGACGGACTGGTCGGAAAAGAATCCTGTCCTTGGGGTGAAAAATTCCAGTACATCGAAAAAAAATGCCGGCGCGGAATCACCCATGGCGACATGATAGACTTGAACCGAAAGAACCTGAAAAGTTTCGATGTCCGTGAATTTTACGTTCAGCTTGTAAAGGACCTCAAGGACCGCGGATTTTAAAGTTTTGAAAATCACCAACCCCGGCTGATTCGTCCTGTTGTTGATTTGACCTAGCCATTAGTTACTGTTATACTGAGAGCCATGAAACATTCAATGCAAATTTTACAGGAACTTGCGGCCAAAAACGGACCGCTTTGTGTTGGTTTGGACACAGATCCTTCTTATATTCCTCAGTCAGTACTGTCTGCTTACGGTTCGCCTGCAGAAGCCGTGCTTGCCTACAACAGGGAGATAATCAACAGGGTTAAGGCTGATAGGTCTGCCTGCTGCTTTAAGGTTCAGGAAGCCTATTACGAAGCCATGGGTATTGACGGAATGAAGGTTTACGCCCAGACGCTTAAAGCCGTAAAAGAGTCTGGACTTGTCTGCATAAGCGACATTAAGCGCGGTGACATTGCTGCAACTGCCGGTGCCTATGCGCGTGCACATTTTACCGGAGACTTTGAAACGGACATAATCACAGTTAATCCGTACATGGGATTTGATACGCTCAAACCGTTCACGGAATACTGCAAGAGTGCCGGAAAGGGAATTTTCGTTCTTCTGAGGACCAGCAATCCGGGAATGGTTGATATCGAGCAGCAGGAACTGAAAAACGGCGGACGTGTTCTGGATGCCGTCGGTGCGGAACTTGAAAGAATCAAAAACGAATATGCATCGATTTACGAAGGTCAGACATGCGGACCTGTCGGAGCCGTTGTCGGATGTACCGAAGAAAGCGACGCACAGATTTTACGCAATGCATATCCAGAACTGTTTTTCCTGATTCCGGGATACGGTGCTCAGGGTGGAGCCGCCAGAATTGCAGCAACACTTCTGTTGAAAGCCGGTGGAACTGTAAATTCATCCAGGGGAATCCTTTGTGCATGGAAAAAATCAGAGGATTGCATGAAAAAGGAAGAGTCCGGAAAACTGACTTTGGCCGACATTGCTGATGCCGCTGAAAAAGCTGCCGTCGATTCAAAGCTTGATTTGGAAAACGCCGTAAAATCGCTTTAATCAGTTCTTTTGTCGGGATTGATGGTTCGGGCCGAAATGTTTTTGTAAAAAAGGAGGGGTGAGTCTGCATCGACAGATTGAAAATCGGTTTTCGATTTGCGGTGCGGATGAAAAATTTATGAAGGATTACGGACACATTTTTTTTGATTTTGACGGAACCTTGATGGACACGTCGCAGGGAATATATGAGTCGTTTGATTATGCCCTGAAAACATTCGGACTCGAACCGCTTGAACACAGTCAGTACGACAAGATGATTGGTCCGCCTTTGGTCCACAGTTTCAAGACCTATTTCGGTTTTGATGATGCGAAGGCCAGACTTGGAATGGTCCGTTACCGCGAATATTACACGCCGATCGGAATGTACCATCTGAAAGTTTACGACGGAATACCGGAACTTTTGAAAAGGCTTTATGAAAGCGGAAAAAAACTTTATGTTGCAACAAGCAAGCCGGAGCGATTCGCCGTTGAACTGCTTGAAAAATATTCCCTTGAAAAATATTTTACGGTGATTGCCGGTGCAGACATCGATGAAACCCGCGTTACGAAAGTCCAGGTGATTGAATATGCGCTCAAGGCCGGAAACATCGACGACAAATCTTCCGTGCTGATGGTTGGCGACAGGCTTTACGATGCGAATGGTGCGACTGAAGCCGGAATCGACTGTATGGGCGTACTCTGGGGATTCGGTTCTGAACAGGAATTGAAGGATTCAGGATGCATTGACTGTGCAGAAACTCCCGGAGCTTTGGGCGATAAAATTTTAGGGAATCACTGAATTCCTGCTGATGAAAAAAAGTAAAGGGCAATCTCTATACATGTCGTTAGAGGTTCCCAAACGTTTATTTTTAGAAGGGAAATCATGTCGGAAAAAACATTGGTGAAAATCCAGAACTGTTCGATAAAGGATTTGTACAGAACGTATCTTACGAAAATCGATTGGCAGATGAATGTCGGAGAAGCTTGGCTTGTAATCGGTCCGAACGGCGGCGGCAAGGCTGAATTCCTGAAGGGGCTTTCTGGATTTTACGATATCGTTCCGAATGAAGGTTCCGGACGTGATGGCGACTCTGATTCCGAGGGAAAATATTTTTCCGATTTTGAAAAATCCGTTGCAATCGTTTCATTGGAAGTTGCCGCAAGGTTGATTGAAGAGGAACGTGAACGCGATGAAAGTGAAATCCTCAATAAGGAAGACATCGGTAGGACAGGCCGTCAATACATTTGCGAAGTGCTCGGCGGATCAAGCAAGAAAAATGCACCTCTTCCACCGATTGCCGCAAGACTTGAGACTCTTCCTGAAGTAAAACTGTGCGGCGTGGAAAAAATCCTGGACCGTGGATTGAAGCACATGTCCACAGGCGAAATCCGTCGTACGCTTTTGTGCCGCTCACTTTTGTCGGGAAGCAGACTGTTGATTTTGAGCGACCCCTTTGCCGGATTGGATGCAGAATCAAGACGCATACTTTTGGAATTTTTCGACACGATTGCAAAACGACAGCTTTCCGGTTCCGATGAAAAAACATTTCCAAGAATCATCCTGTGCATGGAACGCTTTCACGAAATTCCCGAGAGCATCAATCGGGTGTTGGAATTCAGCGACAGGAAAATTTCTTTCTGCGGTGACCGTAACGAATATGAAAAAATCCTCAGTGAAAAAAATCGGGAGGATGAAGCACGTCGTAAAATCGAGCGTGAAACATTTTTGGCGAACCTCCGAAAAATCCATGAGGAATCCGGCGTAATCAATGACGAAATCAATGCACAGCCTTTGCCCGACAGCCTTATAAAATTTGAAGACGTAAATGTCGGTTGGGATGAGCACAAGGTTCTTGTCGATTTGAACTGGAACGTCCTTCCCGGTGAACATTGGTTGATTCGAGGACCGAACGGCTCTGGAAAAACGACCATGCTCGAATTGATAACAGGCGACAACATGCAGGTCTTCCGTGAAAAAATCACACTGTTCGGAAAAAGGCGCGGAACCGGCGAAACAATCTGGGACATAAAGAAACAGCTTGGAATCGTAAGTTACAGGCTCCATGTCGAATACAGGATGGTCGGACAGACGGATTTGACCGAAGTTATCGTCAGCGGATTCCACGACAGCATCGGACTTTATGAAACGGCGACCGATATGGAAAATGCTCTTGCAAGACAGTGGCTTTCTCTCGGTGGATTCAAGGGTCGCGAGCATGAACTGTTCGGCTCATTGAGTTATGGTGAACAGCGTGCAATATTGATTCTGCGTGCAGCGGTAAAGCAGCCCCGCGTTTTGATTTTGGACGAGCCATGTCACGGTCTGGACGAAAATTACCGTTCGAAGATTTTGGATTTGCTTGAGACGGTTGCTGAAACAGGTACGACTACTTTGCTTCACGTAACCCATGATCCGTCCGAAGTTTTGCCGTGCGAAAAACATGTGCTTGAACTTTGCCCGGGACAAAATCCGATGTATAAAATTTTTGCATAAATTTGGAGTCTGCTATGAAGAAATGCATTCTTTTGT
>CACYBG010000199.1 GCA_902772605.1 uncultured Spirochaetaceae bacterium | reverse complement strand
TAATTCCTATAAATAATAATGCGACACTTCCAATTGAATCCACAACGTAATAATCTGGTCAAATATATCTAAGGAACCGCTGATTAATACACGAAGCATTAATCAGCGGTTCCAAGCAATTTCTCGTAATTCTTTATGCTGTAAGGAATTACTGCTAAATTGCGGATGTTGTTGTTAACGCTGAACAATCCGCTTTCGGATTATTCAGTATTTCCCTAAGCGTTACTGAATAAAATGCACTCTAAACCTTTAGATATTAAGTATCAAGTTTTTTATGGCCTTAAATTCTGAAAGATATATTAGGCTAACAGGGACGAATCAAAGGGGATTAAAAAATTAAAGCTGTAATTTGGAGAATGCCATGAAATGTTGCGAGGCAACGTAATGAGCTGTGTCGGAGATGCTTTCAACATCTGTAAAATTTTTCTCATGAATGAAGTTAAATGGTACGATAAATTCTAAGATGTCAATATAAAGCTTTTAGAAATGTCTGTAAGGAATGCACGATGCTTTACTTTTTTGAAGCTCATTCAGCCGATACATAATCCTTTTCTTGAGGCTGTGCCCTTATCGAATGGGAAAATCAACTCTGGATGGATTTTATATATGTTTTTTTTGCATTTTTGATGTTTTTTTTGTCTAATTTACGGTCGAATTTGCCGGAAAAAGAGAAAAAAATTTTAAAAAAACGATATTTTCCATATTATTTAACGAATTTTTATTGAATTAATTATTTATAATGGTATAATGTTATAAAAATGGGTGCGAGGAAAAGATGAAAACTTTCTGTATTTTTATGCAAAAGGGTGGGGTTGGAAAAACAACCTTTACGAATTCATTGGCATATGAGCTTTGCCGTTATGGGAAAGTTTTGCTTGTTGATGCTGACCAACAGGGAAATCTTTCATATCTAT
Organism: uncultured Spirochaetaceae bacterium; assembly: GCA_902772605.1. Lineage (GTDB taxonomy): Bacteria > Spirochaetota > Spirochaetia > Treponematales > Treponemataceae > Treponema_D. Next base: position 17,480 of record CACYBG010000199.1, on the reverse strand, counting down.
ATGCAAATGACAATAATCTGATTGATGATGAAAAGAGTTTCCTGTCAGTCCTAAAGGAAGATGTTGCCCTTAAGGATGCAATTGTCGAGTGTAGGCCTCCAGTGGAAAATTTTAAGGGCTTGTACCTTCTTGGAACTAAGAAAAATGATAACAATTTGCGTTCCTATATGGAAACGGGGTTCCGAGATGATCCAAATTCAATCCGTAAACTGGTTAAGGATGCCAAGTCTTTAGGATTTAACTATGTTTTTTTTGATTTGCCTCCATCATTTGGTTATTATGAAAAAATCATACTTTCAAATGCCACAGATATTATCCCGATAATTGAACCGGAAGATTTCGCAATAGAAAGTTTAACTGATTTTAACGCTCAAATAAAGAAACTGAAAGTACAGTATGATGCAAAATTCTCTCCTTGCAGATATCTTATAGTCAATAAGGCTAATCAGCAGAAAGCTGTTCATAGGTATTGGATTGATACTCTGAGGCAGTCTGCATATGAAATTTTCGAATTTCATGATTCGCGCGCAGTTTCAGGAGCTATTTCTTATCACGTTCCAATGCAGGAATACCAATCCTCTAATCCATTTTGTAAAACAATTGCAATGCTAGCAGAAAAAGTTAAGTGAGAAATTAAATGAAAAAAAGACCGTCTTTAGCTGAAGTGCATCAAAATCTGAATTTCGACATTGATGACTTAAAGGATGATTCAGAAAAAAAAGATGATAGGCGAACCGTAAGCGAAACCTATTCCTTGAATTCATATGTTGAAATACCAATAGCAGATATAGAACTTGAAAAGAATATTCGTGATACTTATTCCGATGACAGCCTTGAAGAGTTAGGGGAATCCATTGTAGAAAATGGACAAATACAACCGATAGTTGTAACTCCAAAGAACGGTAAGTACGTTGTCAAAGTGGGGCACCGACGATATAAGGCATGCCTCCTTAAGGATGTTAAGACCGTTAAGTGTCTCGTGGAGGATGACTTTACAAGTGAAAAGGACAGGATTGTAATTCAAGCCATTGAAAATGAGCAGAGATTGAACCTTTCATCAAGGGAGCGTGAATCGTATATTGCAAAATTGATAGATTTGGGGATGTCTCAGACGGAAATTGCCAAGGCTTTGCATAAAACAAAGGGGTGGGTGAGTGAAGCGCTTCGATCCTATAAATTTGTAAACGAAAATAAGGAACTTCTGGACGAGCTTTCGGAAGAGCCTTCCACGCGTGATACGTGGAAAGCCAGTACCCTGACGAAAAAACAGCTGCAAAGTGTTATTTCCGAAGCGAAGAAGCATGGCGGAACTAAAGAAGCCTTCAAAAAAGAAGTGACCAAAAAGTATAATCAGAACATTGCATCGAAAAAAAAGTCGGCAATGCAAGTTCATTCGATAGCGTGTACCATACAAGTTGATTATGATAACAAGGAAATTTCGGCTGAAATTACAAAATATTATGATGAAGAATTGGCTGCGATAGTATTGAACGATATTCGTAAATATTATAAAGACAAAGGATTTGATGTGCAGTAAATAGCTTATCTAATTTATAGTATCCGATATGATAGGTATAAAATTAATTAGGGTGCGATTGATTGTGAGTGAAGGACATTTCATTCGCTGTTGCTGTGACAAAATCACAAAAAAAATAATTTTAAAAAAACTGGGAAAACTTGTGGAATGTCCTGAACTTTTGCGATGCCCTTAGAATTTTTTTACATACGTCCATCTATGGTGATAATCCCATAGATGGATTTTTTTTGAGCTTGTTTTGGAGATGAAATTCATGCCGTATAGTTGAATGAGAAGGGTAGGGGCAAACAAAAACCCAAAGATGGGAAAGAGGTAGTGATAAATATATTGAAATTATCTTAAAGTGTTAATGATAAAAAATACTTCTTAACGATGGGTTTATCTCCTTTTTTCTTTAATTGTGAACACAGTTTGTTTTATGAACCTGTTATAAAAATAACAGAAAAACAGTCGGATCATTCATCCGTTTTTTACTTTTTCAAGTGTTTGTTACCAAAACGTATCTGGTGTCTTTTGGCGACATGATTTGCGGGGACTTATAGAATGTTATGCCCAGCCAATCTCGGTCAACTGCGAACCTAAGGTCTGGATAGTATTTTGTTTGGATCTGCTGGATCTGCTCTACAATATATTTAAAATTGGCCCTTTCTTGATCGGGTTGTATGGTTCCGCTGAATTGGGCGACCATGTTGGCCCTCGGTATGAAAATTCCGTCTTTCCCTATTGAGTTGTTCCTGTAAACTATCCATGCATACAGGTCTTTTCCCATTGCACTTGAAATTTCTTTATATACTGTATAGTCGATGGGGACAGAATGCTTTTTGCAGAGTTCAACAAACTTGTTGTTAAGGACTAGTGAAAAAGATATGCTTCTTTTGTCTGACACGCTGTCATCAAGTTCGATGTACTGGAGGCTGTCTATAAACATTATGTTTCCCGTAGAAATCTTCTTTGCTTGGACAAGTCCTTTGTCTGTTGCTGAGAAGTATTCTGGAAAAAGGCTTTTTTGGGCTATGATTACATTTTCTTCTTCATATATGAAGGTGGCAGACTTGAACCGGTTGAGCTGCTCCATTATGTCCATGCCGCGTTGTTTCCTCAATTGCATTTCGTCAAGAAGTTCCTGCAGTGAGCTGTAAGTTATGGTAACGGTTCCGTCTTTGTCCAGGTTGTTCTTTGCCTGTACTGCATGGGTGGTCAGTACGGAAAGCAAAAGCCGGCCATATTTTCCGTAAGGCACCTGGTTTGGACTGTTTAGGTGCAGCGTTATGTTGTTGTACTTCCTGTCGAATACGGTCTTTTTGACATCGCGAAGGGGGAGGGCGGCGGATATGAATATGCTCGGAATGAAGCTGCGGTATTTTGTCGGTTCCTTGCTATCGTTGAATCCTAACGGTAGATTGTTCGACGGCGTAAAATCCGGCTGTTCAAAGTGTGTGTCAGCGTTTTCTTGTGCCGTGTAATCTTTGACGGAGGGGAGGGTGGGGGAGTCTACTGTAAATGGGTGGGGTATGCCGTTTTGTGCTTTTCTGCCGGCAGTGCCATCACACGAACTGGCGATAAAATCCGATTCTGTCGTAGCGAGGGAAGGGGCATGTTCCGGTGTGAATGAGTCGATTTCTTGAAATTGCTCCTGGGAGTCGATGGAAAAGCCTACGTTTCCCGTATGCAGGTAATTTTCGCTTAAAACGTTCATAAATTCCCCTCAAAGTGCCTTTTTTGCGCAGTATAGTATACTAAATTAAAGTATAAATCTACTTTGCCAACAGTATAGCATATTTTTGTATGTTGTTCAAACGGTCGTGAAGAATTTCCCTGAAAAATTTAAATAACCTATAATGTTGTATGTCTAAATTATTATACGATTATTGTTATTTGATTATGACACGTGTCATTTATTGCAGAAAACTGCGATTCCGTCCCCTTCGGAAGGCGCTTGCTTTGTTTAAGTGCGGCTTAAAATTTCGGTCGATCCGGTAGATGTGTGATTCCTGGGCCTTGAAACGTTCGGTTGATGTTCTGACGGTCGTGAAGCTGAATTCTGGCAGCCATCGTGCCGGATACGGCTTTCTTCGGTGTAAGGCTTATGGGCGACCCCTTCGGAATGACCGAGGGACAACCGGTGGGACCGTGCAAAAGAAATCCTGCGTTTGCCTGCCATTTGGGATTCATTCCCTGCTGAATAATCTGAAAGCTGATTAATGCTTCGTGTATTAATCTGCGGTTCCTAAGGTTTCTCGGTGCATCCTACCCGATGCTGCGAAAGGTTTGGCAGGTGGTGCCGTTATTCGTCTGAACCTCTTCATACAAGGGCTGTCTGGATTTTTGATCCTGCGATGTCACTGTACTAGTGCGCGCCTCCCTTTTTTTAGGCGGCTTCATTGGGGAGGTTGGGTTTTTCTTTGGGTGCCCTCTGTGAGGGAGGGCCTGAATCTGTAGTGGGTATGAGGATGGGGTGCCTTTTTTCTTCCGGCAGGATTGTTTCACGGATTGCCCCTCCATATATGGGGTATACAAAATACTAGGTATAATATAGATTCTGTCTACTTGTATATTTATGCATTTTCTTTTCTGCACACTTTCGTCTTCAGGTGGTAACAGTTTGCTTTGTTCCGGATAAACTGTTACTTTGATGGCTGTCTACTTTTGTATACGGTTATAAGCAGTTTTGAAGATTGTTGGTAACGGTTTGTCTTGAAAATATAAACTGTTACCTTTTTTTAGCTGTTTTGGAATGGAATTTGCAGTAAAAAAAAGACCGTCCGCTTTTTCAAGAGCGGACGGTCCGAAAATCGGCCTTTTGTAACCTAGAACGATACCTGGAAAGCAAGCGGTACCTGAATTGTAAATACAGGATCCGTATTTGAGGCCTGATTGTTGAAGCAGTTCAGTATGTTGAATGCTATTCCGGCATCAATCTTGGCATTTTCGTTGAAATTGTATTCTATTACGTTGGAAATCCTGAAATTGGATACCCAATCCAGCTTTGATGAGTTTCCGGATTCTGCAGCGGTCAAAAGTGTTGGCTTGTAATCGTAATTGGTGGATGTCGGCAAACCCGTAAAATGACGGATGTTGACGTATACCAGCAGGTCGTTGCGCCTTGGATGTACGTTATAGAGCATGTTTACCATGTTTTCCATTGCAAGTCCGACGTTTACTGGGGTTGATGTAGCCACGTCAAGCTGATTTAAGGTGAAGTTGTTTATTGTTGTTACTGAAATGTTCTTGTCGAAAACGTATCTTGCGCGGATGTCGGCACCGAATCCCCAGAGGTTTGTTCCTGCATTTTGTACGTTAGCCTCACCTTCGAATTCTCCGGTAAATCCAATCAATGCGGTAAGGTTCTTAAGGAACGGGAAAGCAGGTTCAAAGAATGCCCCCGCTGCCAGTTCGTCCTTTGCAAATTTTCCGTTGACAAGCACCCTACCCACGTAAGGAATTTTATATCCGACTTCTGCCATGAATGTATCGACTCCGAATGCAATCTTGTCGTTCATTGAGAATCCGTCGGCGGAGGTAAAGTCCAGATTGGCTGCTGAACCTCGGATTTCCAATGAACCGTTGTCGTACTGAAACATTGCTGCAAGCTTGTTTGTTTCTGCGGATCCGCACTGTGAGCTTATGTCCATGCCAAGTTTTTTGGATGTGATGCTGGAAATCATTCCTGGATTGCATGGGGAAAAATCGATTCCATCCATTGCAAGACGTCCGGCATTCACGCAACCGACTGCACGACCGTCCCATGAACCTGCCTTCAATGTGAATTCCTGATTCTTTCCAAACTTGACCCAGGCATCGTATGTTCCCAGGGAAAGTATCTTGTTCCATTTATCCGGGCTTGAGCTTTCGTCGAAGGAAATGACTGGATTGATTCCGATTTCAATGCCTGCCGATTTGGTGGATGCTGAAAAAAGCAAAGAACTGCCGATGGCACCGTATCCGTGGTAATCAAGGAATTTCCATTCGTCAAAATCCGTGGAGAGCAGGTTGGATTTTATTCTGACCGAGGCGTTTATTGACGGTTGTGCCGCCAGTGAGCCAGCCAGTATGAATCCAGCCGCTGCAAGACTAAAAATTTTCTTCATAAAGAACTCCTATGCAAAGTTATTTTCAGATTGTTATTTGAATCCCTTTAATTTTCGGGAATTGTCCATCAATATAATACCCCAAACGATGGATTTATAGAAGTGATTTTAAGGAATCTCAAAAAACCCAAGGATTTCGGCATTTGTATGGAAGGAGTGATTCAGGCGGAGGGTGTAATCATGCTTTTTTTACTTTATCGGAAGCAATTAGAAACATGAACAGCGAAAGCTGTGAACCCCGACGCAATGCATCAGGGCTCGTGATTCGTGCTTATGAAAATCCGGATTTTTTATCTGTCCGATTTTTCCACTGTCTGGATTGCTGGCTGATTTCTGTTGAAAATTTTTTTCCAGTAAATCAGAATCAATGCGATTGTCAGAATGAACGTCAGCAGATCGGAAACCGGACCGGTATAAAGTACGCCGTCCAATCCCAAAAACAACGGAAGAATCAGCGTAACGGGTATCTGGAATATTATCTGCTTTGAAAGCGAAAGTACCGAAGACTGCACCGGATAACCTATCGCTTGGAAGAATACTCCGCTTGCAATGTTTATGCCGAACAGAGGTACCAGCATGAGGTAGGTCTTCATGCATTTTACTCCGAATTCATTGTATAGGTCGCTTTCCTCACCGAATATGCCGATTATCTGCTGCGGAATCAACTGGGCTAGCAGGAATCCGATTATCGATATGACCGTTGAGATTATGACCGTCAGTCGGAAAGTTTTCTTCACCCTGTCGAACCTTTTGGCTCCGTAGTTGAATCCGAGTATTGGCTGGGCTCCCGTACAGAGACCGAGCACGATGCACATTATTATGCTGAATGTCTTCATCGTGATTCCCAGTGTCGTGACCGGAATGTCGGGGCCGTATTTGCTCTGGGAACCGTATTTTACAAGCACGTTGTTTCTGACTGCGATTGCAACGACCAATGCAAGCTGATTTACGAAACTGGAAATTCCAAGTTTTGTTATCGACCACAGGACTCCGATGGACTGCTTCCAGATTCCGCGGGTGAGCTTGATTGATTTCGTCATTCTTGTAAGGTATATGACATTTAAAACGGCGTTTGCTGCCTGTCCAAGTATCGTCGCCCAACCGGCACCCTTCACTCCCCAATGGCATACGAAAATGAAGATGGGGTCAAGAATCAGGTTGATTGCGCATCCCGTCAACAGTCCTATCATGTTGAATCTGGGACTTCCGTCTGCACGTATTATGCTTGCTCCTCCTGCACAGATGGATGAGAAAGGTATGCCGAAGGAAATTATCAGGCCGTAATCCTTTGCATAAGGAAGTATTCCGTCGGACGCACCGAAAATCCTGCAGAGCTGTTCGATGAAAATGATGTAGACTGCAGCAATCACGATTCCGCTTCCGATGAATCCGATTATTCCTGCGGCTGCACCCATGTTGGCCTTCCTGTAGTCTCCCTGCCCCATCTTAAGGCTCATGAAACTTGCGGCACCGTCACCGAAGAGCATTGCAAAAGCCATTGCAAGCGTAGCCATCGGGAATATTACTGATGTCGCACCGTTGCCAAGATAGTTGACTCCGTGACTTATGAAATACTGGTCGATGATGTTGTAGAATGCATTGACCACCATGCTGATGATTCCCGGGACTGCAAATTTTACGAGCAGCTTGCCTACCCTTTCCTGCCCCAGGATGTTTTTTTCCGAATCGATTTTTTCCATGACAGATTTACCTATTTTGAGGACATTGAAAAAAGTCCGTATTTTGAGATTCAACACACTAGGAGATTTTTCAAAATGTTGCAATAGGAAAGAGATTTTTTTTCAGGAGGATTTTCGAGCTTTTTTCGTAGCTGAGGTTCAATGCGAAAACGGACGAATCGATGTTGAGTGTTGAGCGCAGGATTTCCCATCCCGCAAAGGTTCATTGAGTCCTTTGGCTTTTACCAAATCTGTTTTTTTCCTGTCACCGGATGATTGAAAATCCGGAAGTTTTTTCCGTAGGTCTGCATCAGCGTCTGCTCCGTCATCATGTCGGAAGCCGTTCCCGTTATGATTCCGCTTCGATCCTTCTTCATGAAAATCATGCGGTCGGCGAACTGTGATGCAAGGTTTATGTCGTGAATCGATATGCAGACCGTCTTACCTTTTCCGCAAAGGTCACGGAGTATGTTCATGAGTCCGTTCTGATAAGTGATGTCAACCGATGAAAGCGGTTCGTCCAGAAAGATGTAGTCCGTCTGCTGAACGAAGCTCCTTGCAATCCTTGCCCTCTGATATTCTCCGCCCGAAAGCGTTGATATGGGTCTGTCCTTGAGTTCCGTAAGTGAAAGCATTTCCATCGCTTCGGAAATTACTCTTTCGTCCTCTTCGGTGGATTCCTCGAACCATTTCCTGTGTACGAACCTTCCTCCGTCAATCAGGTTCTTGACGCTTATGTTCCAGACCGAATGTTCATCCTGCACGAGATAGGAAATCCGTCTTGCAGTGACTTTCGCTTTCTGTCTGAGTACGTCGCTCCCATCCAGAAAAACCTTTCCGCTTACGGACATCGAAGGATTTGGAATCCCCGACATCAATGAGAGCAGCGTTGATTTTCCGCTTCCGTTCAATCCGCAGAGTGCCGTAATCGATTTTTCTTCCAGCGAAAATGAAACGTTTTCGAATACTTTCTTTCCATTATATGATGCGCAAAGATTTTCGACTGTAAACATAAGCGACCTCCTTTTCAGTTTTTTTTCAATACGGCGATGAAGAACGGAACACCTACTAGCGAGGTGATGATGCCTATGGGAATTTCTGACGGAGCAGCAACTGTCCTTGCAATCGTATCGGAAAGCAGAAGTAGTATCGCCCCTGAAATCATGCTTTGAGGAATAAGCGTGCGGTGATACGGACCGAAGATGCTTCTCATCAGGTGAGGTGCAATCAGTCCGACAAATGAAATGACTCCGCCGGAACAGACTGCACATGAAGTTGCAAGAGTCCCTGAAAGGAGTATGAAGATTTTTGTACGCTTTAAGTTCAGTCCGAGTGAGCGGGCAGTTTTTTCGCCGTTCCCGAGTATGTCCAATGAAGGTGCGCAGAAAAAGAGAAGTACGATTGAAACCAGAGACGGAATCAGGAAAAACTGGACTTCGTTCCATCCCTTTGCATTGAAGCTTCCCATCGTCCATGCGAATATTGCATGCAGGTCTTTTTCATGAAGCAGAATCAGAAGCGAACTTAGTGCTGAGAAAAAAGTTCCCGTCACCGTTCCGGAAAGAAGAAGGGTGACCGATGAAGCCTTTCTGAAAATCAGCGAGAAAAGGAAAACCAGAAGCCCTGCCGCCAGTCCTCCGATGAACGCAAATGCAGAAATCGGGGAAAGGAATTTCAGTGAAAATCCTGCGAACGGAAAAAATCCGCATATTATTGAACCGAGCGTTGCACCCGACGATATGCCCAGTATGCCTGAGTCCGCCAATGGATTTCTGAAGAATCCCTGGAACACCGCCCCGCTTCCGCCGAGCAGCATTCCGCAGATTATGCAGAGTATCGTCCTGGGCATCCTGATTTCAAACATTATGAGGTATTCGATTCCGTCCCTTCCGTTTTTGAAAAGCTCCGAAGGTGAAATCGGTTCCGCTCCGAAAAACATCGAGGCGAACGCAACTGCTGCGAGAAGGAACGAAAGCAATGCCAATCCGACGATTGATTTTGATTTCATCAATTCTGTCCGGACCTATCTGTAGAGGATTCTGTAGAGTTCCTGCAGTGCATCGAAAATCCTTGGACCCGATCTGGTATAGACGTCCGCATTGATTATCACGATTTTTCCGTTTTTGACGGCGTTGATGTTCTGCCATCCATGCCTTGTCTTTACGGTATCGCTTGAGCTGTACATGTCGTTCGGAAGCAGGATGATGTCCGGGTTTGATGCAATTATGGTTTCCTCACTCACGACGGGATAGGCCTGGTCTACGTCTTCAAATATGTTCCTTCCTCCGCTGATTGAAATGACGTCGTTGATGAAGGATTTGTTTCCTGCACTCATGTAGGGTGCGTTGTAGACTTCCCAGAAAACGTTCGGCCTGTCTTTTCCCGATGATTTCGTCGCCTTTGATATGTCTTCTACTATTTTATTGTATTTCTTTACGAGGCTGCTTCCCGTTGATTTGTGTCCGGTAAGGATTGCAATGTCCATGATTTCATCGATTACGTCGGAAACCGTTGCATCGTTTGAAACGTAATACGGTATCTTGAATTTTTCGAACGAAGGAATCAGGAAGTCGTGCATCCCGCTGTAGATGATTATCAGGTCGGGCCTGAACGCGACTATCTTTTCAAGGCTGATGGTCTTTGCATCGAATCCGCCTATCTTCGGAAGTTTCTTTGCACTTTCAGGATAGTTGGAAACGTCTGCTACTGCGGCTATCTGTTTTTCGGCTCCCACTGCATAAAGGATTTCCGTTGATGCCGCTCCAAGCGAAATGATTTTCACCGGCTTTTTTTCCATGGTGACGGAATGACCCGTTTTATCCTGGACTGTAGCCGGGAAGTCCCTTGCAAATGCCTGTACGCCAATCAGCGCAACCAAAACAAAAATGAAAGCGTGTTTAAAAAAAATTCTTTTCATGCTAGTATTATACCGTTAATCAACCTAAAGGGGAATATGATGAAAATAAGTGAAATATTAAAATCAGAGAACTTCGGCCTTTCGTTCGAGGTTTTCCCACCGAAAACGGAAACCGCCTATGAATCGGTACAGGCTGCGGTAGATTCCATTGCAGATAACAAGCCTTCGTTCATGAGCGTGACCTATGGAGCGGGTGGCGGAACGAGCGAATACACCGTGTCGATTGCAAGGGAAATCCAGCAGAAGAACGTCGTTGCACTGGCACACCTTTCATGCATATCATCGACAAGGAAAGACGTAGAGACCCAGCTCGTAAAGCTTCGTGATGCAGGCATAGAAAACATACTTGCACTTCGCGGCGACATTCCGCAGGGCATGTCCGTAGACAACCTTGAATATCATTACGCAAGCGAACTTGCATCCGAGATAAAGAAATTCGGAGGTTTCTGCATAGGTGGTGCATGCTATCCTGAAGGACATCCCGATTCCAAGAACCAAAAGGAAGACATCGAGAACCTGAAGAAGAAAATTGATGCCGGATGCGAATTCCTTACGACCCAGATGTTTTTTGACAACAACATAATGTACAACTATCTTTACAAGCTCAGGTCTGCGGGAATCAATGTGCCGGTCCTTCCTGGAATCATGCCCGTAACCAACGGAAAGCAGATTGAAAGGATTCTGAAACTTTCCGGTTCATGCCTTCCTCCCCGCTTCAAATTCATTTCCGATAAATTCGGAGACGATCCAGAGGCAATGACACAGGCAGGAATCGCATATGCTACCGAGCAGATAATCGACCTGTTTGCAAACGGAATCACCCATGTTCACGTCTATTCAATGAACAAGGGAATCGTAGCAAAGAAAATCCGCGAAAATCTTTCGAGCATCGTCAAATAGAAAATGACCTACTCTTCCCTTTTTGTTGACAGGACTGATTCGGCCTCCCTCATTCCCGACATGGAGGAGGTTTTCCGATACATGGGATATGCATTGAAGGACAGGAAAAATCCTGATGGTGCGGTCGGTGGCGTTGCGAAGGATGTCGTCGAGCAGTTTCAGGATTTGATTTTTCCTCAGGCAGTATACGTCTGTTATCCGATGAGGATTTCGGACGGGACGATTTTTTTCGGATGCAATGGAAGCGAGCATAAGATAGAAAGCAGACAGCTTTCGAAATTCCTTGCGGGCTGTACTTCCATCTTCATCTTTGCGGCGACCCTGGGACCGAAAGTCGACAGGGAAATACAGAAGGCCCAGAGGATTGAACCGTCCAGGTCCGTGGTAATGCAGGCTGCGGGAGCCATGTTTATAGAAGAATATTGCGACATGCTTTGCAGAAAATTCAAGTCGATGGCGGCGGAGGATGATTGCGTCACCCGTCCAAGGTACAGTCCTGGATTCGGAGATGTACCGCTCGAATATCAGAAGACGGTATTCAAGATACTCGACTGCAGGAAAATAGGCCTTACGCTTATGGACTCGCTGATAATGGCGCCGGAAAAATCCGTGACGGCATTTGTCGGAGTCAGGCCGAAAAATTACGGTTCAGAAGAATCCGGGACCGTGGAAATTGGAGAGAAACATGCGTGATGTAAGGGAATGCCTGGGCAAGAGGATACTCTTTTGCGACGGTGGCACAGGTTCTGTTCTGCAGGGCATGGGATTGCAGCCGGGAGAACTTCCTGAAAACTGGAACATAGAGCGGAGCGAAAACATAGTCGAGCTGAACTATTCATATTTCAAGAGCGGTGCAAACATCGTCAATACGAATACGTTCGGAGCATTTGAAACGAAATTCTCAGGCATCAAGTCTTATACGCTCGAACAGATTATAAGTGCAGCCGTGAAAAATGCAAACGAAGCCAGAAAGAAAATCGAAATGGAAAACGATGAGCCTCACTTCATTGCATTCGACATAGGTTCGTGCGGCAAACTTTTGAAACCGCTCGGAGACCTTTCGTTTAATGATGCCGTATTCCTTTTTAAAAGATCATTTTCGATTGCACTGAAGCAGGACATAGACCTGATTCTGATAGAGACCATGAACGACGTCTATGAAGCAAAGGCTGCCGTTATTGCCGCAAAGGAAGCGATGGAAGAATCCGGCGTTGACCTTCCGATTTTCGTAACGACGGTTTACGATCAGGATGCAAAGTCGCTGACAGGTTCTTCTCCCGACGTAATGGTTTCCGTTCTGGAGGGGCTTGGTGTAACTGCACTCGGAATGAACTGCAGCCTTGGTCCCGAACAGATGAAGCCCATCGTATCGCTTTTGACAAAGGCGGCTTCCCTACCCGTCATAGTAAATCCGAATGCCGGACTTCCAAGAAGCGAAAACGGAAAGACCGTATACGACGTTACGCCCGAAAGGTTTGCGGAAATCGTCTCTTCGTTCTGTGAGGAAGGTGCGCTTGTCGTCGGTGGATGCTGCGGAACTACGCCCGAACACATCAGGCTTCTGGTGGAAAAGGTCAGGGAGCTTGAAGGACAGAAAAGGATTGTGCCGGAATATCCGAAAGACAAGGGCATATCATCGATTACGTCCTGTTCAAGGTTCGTTGAATTCGGAAAGGCTCCGGTGCTGATTGGAGAAAGGATAAATCCGACCGGCAAGAAACGCTTTAAGGAAGCTCTCCGGCAGAACGACATTCCGTACATATTGAACGAAGGCATAACCCAGGAGTCGAAGGGTGCACAGGTTCTTGACGTAAATGTCGGACTTCCTGAAATCAATGAAGTTGCAATGCTCGAAAACGTCGTCAAGGAACTTCAGGGAGTTACGGAACTTCCGCTTCAGCTAGATACGTCCGATCCGATTGCAATGGAAAAGGCACTGAGGATTTACAACGGAAAGCCCCTCATAAATTCCGTGAACGGAAAGGAAGAGGTCATGAAAGCAGTTTTTCCGCTCGTAAAGAAATACGGAGGACTTGTCGTTGCCCTTACCCTGGATGAAGGCGGAATCCCCGAAACAGCGGAAGGCAGGATTGCAATAGTTGAAAAAATCTATGCACGTGCAGCCGACTACGGAATAAGCCGCAAGAACATAATCATTGATCCTCTTGCAATGGCCATTTCATCCGACGATCATGCGGCTCTTGCAACACTGGAAACCGTAAAATACGTAAGGCATGTAAGGAACGGCAATACAATCCTTGGCGTTTCAAACGTTTCATTCGGTCTTCCGCTCAGGGAAATCGTGACCGCAACATTCTTTACCATGGCGATGCAGAACGGACTCAGTGCGGCAATCATGAATCCGAATTCCGTGGAGATGATGAAGGCCTGGACATGTTTCTGCACTCTCTCCGGATACGATGCACAGTGCCTGAGGTACATATCGTTCGCTGAAAAATATTCCGAGCTGATGAGTCAGAGCGTTCCCGTTGCAGGACAGAAATCCCCATCTGCGACCGAAGCAAAATCTTCCGGCGGAGAAATGAGCGGACTTAAATATGCGATAGTAAAGGGGATGAAGGACAACAGCCGAAAGGAAGCCGAGCTCCTTCTTGAAACGACCGACTCCATGACCGTAATAAACGGACACATAATTCCAGCTCTGGACGTGGTGGGAAAAGGTTTCGAGGAAAAGAAGGTATACCTTCCGCAGCTTCTGATGAGTGCCGAGGCTGCAAAGTATGCTTTCGACGTCATCAAGGAAAAGCTTGAAAAGAGCGGAAAGACGGAGGAACCGAAAGGCTCGGTTGTAGTTGCAACGGTCAAGGGAGACATCCACGATATCGGAAAGAACATCGTGAAGGTCCTGCTTGAAAACTACAGTTTCCGGGTGATAGACCTTGGCAAGGACGTTCCTCCTGAAAAAATCGTCGAGACTGTCGTTGCAGAAAAAATCATGCTGGTGGGATTGAGTGCTCTCATGACGACAACGGTTCCATCAATGGCGGAAACCATAAAGCAGCTCCGTGAAAAAGCTCCGTGGTGCAAGGTGTGCGTTGGTGGAGCCGTCCTGACCCAGGAATACGCCGACATGATAGGTGCGGACTATTACGGAAAGGATGCAATGGAAACCGTAAAGTTTGCTCAAAGGGTCTTTTCAAGCTGATTTTTTGAGTAGAGGGACATATACCCTACCCTCGTATTTGAAACCGATTATAGGGGGTGGGGGTATGTCATCGATTCATGCAAGTCCGCCTCATCAGCTTTTTCCCTCCAGATTTTCTTGACATTATCATCATATCCTGCTTCCGCAAATTTATACGGCATTTGAACATCTCTAAGGATATTTTAAGATCCGTCTTCCTATTTAGTTTGTGATTTTTTTTCCTTAAATTTCCAAACCGCCTTTCCGATAATTCGAGTGGAAGGTTTTTTAATCCATCGGATGGAGCCTATGGAATTCAAGAACCGGCATAAAAGAGGTTTAAAATGACGGAACAAAATATATCGAATGCAGCAAATGGAATGAATACGGTTCCGAAGAAGGTTTTCGTATTCATGTTCTTTTCATTCATTTCACCGCTTACGTTTTTCACTCCCTTTACGCTCATAACGGGAGGATTCACTCAGGATGAAGCATTGAAATTCATGCTCAATCCGATATACATCACGTTATACATCGTCTCATTGGTTTCGCCTTTCATCCTTTATTTCTGGATGGACGGAAGGTTCAGGGAATACGACGGATCCGACGAATCAATCCAAAGGACAAACAGGACCGTAAAAATCGGCGAGACGCTCTGTTTTTCCATACCGGTTTCCTTTTCTGCAATCGTTCCTCTTTTGGTCGGCTTCTACAACAAGGCAAAGGGCTTTCAGCCTGAGGCTTTTCTGGGCGAGTCTTACATCTACTACTGCTTCACGCTTTCGTTCGGCGGACTCTGTGCTCTTTCCGTTCTGTCATACATACTTTTCGTTGCCAAGCTTGAGAATTCACTGACCTGGCTTCCATACAAGAAGGAGTATCAGACTTATTCATTCATAATGCGAAGCATACTGGTCATGCTCTTTAACTTCGTCGGCCTCGTACTGATGACGGAATCGATTTTCTCCGTACCGGGAAACAGGACGATTCAAACCACAAAACTGCTTTTCAGCCGCGTGTTCCCGTTCACTGGATTTGCCATAATCACCGGATTGGTTGGCGTTTACGTGCTCCTCAGGGACGTGAGCAACACAATCGGCAAAATCAATAAATTCTCAGGCGACATTTCCCAGAAGAATTATACTACGGAAAAAATCCCCGTACTCCTCCGCTGTGAACTCGGCGAAATGGTTAATTCCCTCAACAGCCTTCAGAAAAGGACCAAGTACCTGCTCAAGAATTTCAGGACTTCGGTTGAATCCACCACGCACAATTCTGAGCAGCTCGAACGTGAAATGCTTCTGGTAAAGGATGAAATCACCCAGATTACCGGAGGAATCCACAAGGTTCAGGAGCAGATGGAAAGACAGACCGGTGGTGTCGAAGAAGCGGCCGCATCTGTCAATCAGATAATCTCAAGGTCCAACAACCTCAATTCGAACATCACTTTTCAGGTTGATGCCGTAAACGAATCTTCCAGTGCAGTTGAAGAAATGGTTTCCAACATCGAAAGCGTAACCATGATTCTGCAGAACAACTCTGAAAGCGTAAATTCATTGACCCAGGCATCTGACGACGGTCGCACATCGGTCGATACTGCCGTCAAGACTGCAGAAAAAATCATCGAGCAGTCCGCAATGTTGATGGAGGCTACAACAATCATCCAGTCCATTGCATCACAGACAAACCTCCTTGCAATGAACGCCGCAATCGAAGCCGCCCATGCAGGTGAATCCGGAAAGGGATTCTCGGTCGTTGCGGATGAAATCAGGAAGCTTGCTGAACAGTCAAGCAGACAGAGCCGTGCAATCAAGGAAAACCTCAAGGACTTCTCCGAGTCCATCGAATCGGTTTCAACCAACACCAGGGAAGTCCAGCAGAAATTCGACGTCATCTACAATCTTGCACAGACCGTCATGGCTCAGGAAAACATAATCATGAATGCAATGGTCGAGCAGTCGGAAGGAAACAAGCTCGTCCTCAAGGCGATTCAGGGCATCAAGAATTCGACGAACAGCGTTACGAACAGTTCGAGCGAAATGGTTGCAGGCGGACAGCAAATCATCGATGAAATGAAAAACCTGTCAGAAATCACCATGACAATCAACTCTCAGATGGCAACGATGATGCAGAGTCTTCAGGGCATTTCAAATGCAGTCAGGAAGGTTTCCATGTCGTCCGAGGAAAATCAGAAGGGCATGGCCGGAATCTCGGAACAGATTCAGGGATTCAAGCTCTAAGAAAACTCTTCGATTTTCGATTATTAAACCCCGCAGACTTTACGGTTTGTGGGGTTTAATATTTAAGATTGTTTTAAGAATTAACCTTCTTTCACCCCTTCTCTTTCTTTTTTCTGGCTGTTTCGCACTGATTTTCCGCACCCTGATATCGGGCAAAAAATTGACTTTTTTTCCGTTTTTTCGTTGCTTTCATGGGAAAAAATTGTTTTAATAGTATGGAAAGGTATGAATTTTAAGAAATAAATCCCGACATTCAATAAGGGGGAATGCCGTCGAGTGCTTGAAAATTCGAGCTCAGCAGGTCGCTGCATGATGCTCCGACAACCAAAACAAAAAAAGGAGAACTTATAAATGAAAATGAAATTAAAGGGAGTTTTGACATTATCCTTGGTGCAGATTTTTTCAATCTTTTCTGCTTCTGCCGTGGATCTTACTTTCAGAATTACGCCTTCCATGTTCATGCCCCTGCAGGAAAACTATACCCCGGCTTTTTCGGGATTCATTCAGGCCGACATTGAGCTTTTCGGATTCCTTACGGCGGGCGTCGAGGGAACATTTTCACTGGAGCGTCAGTCAAACATGCCGTCGATGCAGACTTCTTTCGGCGGCGGATTGGGACTCGGAGCCTTCTTCTATCCGATGAGCAGGATTCACCTCGGCGCAGGCGGTGCAGTTGGCATCTATTCAACATCAGTCAGAATCAGCGACCCGGGTCAGGGACAGGATGAATCAAGCAAAAGGGACATCACCCTTTCCGACCTTTATTGGAGGGCTTACGGTGAAGCTGGATTCAGAATCAACCCTTACGTAACCATCAATGCATACGGCGGATACATGTCATACCTGGTCAACCAGTCTTCCCCACTGATGACGGGACCATATGCAGGCGTTTCGGCAAGGATTTCGATTTCCGTCGGAAAATCAGGCGCAAACGGATTCAGGGTTTCCGTCAGTCAGGATGAACCGGCATATCC
>CACYBG010000198.1 GCA_902772605.1 uncultured Spirochaetaceae bacterium | reverse complement strand
CATATTCTTCGGGAAGCTCATTGCGCGGACCATGGTACAAAAGGTCGCCCAAAAGCAAAAGCCTGTCCGCATTTTCCGAGGCAAACTTTTCCACCATCAACCGACAATATTTTGCGGACCCGTGAATGTCCGATGCAATCATCCATTTCATGCATAAATTGTAGCGGATTTCGTAAAAAATGTAAAATTGGCTGGGGGTGATTTTTACAGGTATGGGGCAAAGACTTCCTGAATCTGAGCATTGATTGCCACAAGCAGAAGTACCGGACCCGAAGTTTTATGAATCTATGCTTTTCCTAAAATCCTGGACTATGGTATAATCAGTTATATGAAAAGATTTAATGTAACTGGAACCTGTTTTGCGGACAGGCATTACATGGTGAACATAGACGAACGCATTCAAAAAATAAAAAAAATGGTTGACCGGGGGGATTATTTTTGCATCAATCGGGGACGGCAGTACGGTAAAACAACGACCCTTCATTTTTTGAAAAAAGCCCTGGATGCGGAGTACACTGTTTTTTCAATCAGCTTTGAGGGTTCTGGCGACAAGTCCTTCGAATCTCTGGATTCCCTTGTAAACTATTTTTTTATTCAGTTAATGCAAAAATGTTTCCAAAAAGATTCTCCGCAAATCAATTCAAAAGCATTGAAACTTTTAAAACAGATAACCGGCAAATCTTTTTTCAAAATAAAGGTCTCTGAAAAAAATGTTGATTTTATAATTTCGGACTTCTGCAGACTTTGTTCAAAACCCATCGTGATAATCATAGATGAAGTGGATCAGGCCGGAAACTATCCTTCGTTCATAAAATTTCTTTCGCTTCTTCGTAAAAAATATCTTGAGCGCGAGGAGAATGTCACTTTTCATTCTGTCATTCTTGCAGGTGTCTATGATATAAAAAATCTGAAACTCAAAATTCGTCCGGATGAAAATCATCAGTACAACAGTCCGTGGAATATAGCTGCAAACTTCAATATTAACATGGCCCTGGAGGAGGATGGAATCCACGGTATGCTTGAAGAATATGAGCGTGACAACCGCACCGGCATGGATACACAAAAAATGGCAAAGCAGATTTGGGACTACACTTCCGGTTATCCTTTTCTTGTGAGCCGTCTGTGTCAGATTATGGATGAGGATTTGGAAAAAAACTGGAGTGACGGTGGATTTTTGGAGGCTGTCAAGCGGCTTTTGAACGAAAGCAATACTCTTTTTGATGACATCAGAAAAAAACTTGATGATTTTCCAATTATACGAAGAGTTGTCACCTCAATACTTTTTAATGGGGAAGCACAAACATTTAACGCTTACGACAAGGGAATCGATATTGCCAGAATGCTCAATTTCATTAAAAGCGACAATGGAAAGATTGCAGTATCGAATCGCATATTTGAAATATGGTTTTACAATTTATTTGTGTCAGAATCAACAACATCCAGCCTGAAATCAGATTCCGAAATAATCCGCGAAGGATCCATTGATAAACCCGTTTTTATCCGCAATGGTCATCTGGACATGAAAAAAATTCTTGAGCGGTTCTGCGTACATTTCAATGAGATTTACGATACCAAGGATGAAAAGTTTATCGAGCGACAGGGGAGGAAATTTTTCCTGTTTTTCCTTAAACCGATTATCAATGGTACTGGAAACTATTATGTCGAGGCAGAGACACGTGACGAGCGGAGAATGGATGTAGTGGTTGATTATGCCGGTGAGCGATTTGTAGTTGAGATGAAAATCTGGCGTGGCGAAAGCTACAACGAACGTGGGGAACAACAGCTTTCTGACTATCTTGATTACTATGGTCTGGATTGCGGCTATCTTTTGAGTTTTTGCTTCAATAAAAACAAAATCCCAGGCATAAGGGAAGTTACCGTACGGACAAAACGGGGTGAAAAAAACATTGTCGAAGCGGTGGTGTAATCACATAGAAAAAAATTTGGAGAATCTCCAAAATCGGGTTATAATAATAGAAGGATTTATCGGGTAACTGCAAATTTCAGTAACTATATAGATGAAAACAGGCAGACACTCGCT